>CAZTMF010000013.1:1511-18942 GCA_964614675.1 uncultured Caulobacteraceae bacterium
CCGGTTCTCGAAGGCGCGCATCATGGCGGTCGAGATGTTGCGCGGTCCCGACCACATGGCGATGCGGATGGGCTCAGGTCCGCTCATGCGCGGCTGGCGTCCGCATCCTTGAGCGCCTCGTAGAGCGCCTGCAGGCGCCGGGTCACCGGACCGGGCGCGCCGGCCGGCATGGCCCGGCCGTCGATGGAGCGCACCGGCATGATCCCGCCCAGCGTGCCGGTGACGAAGGCCTCGTCCGCGCCCTGGGCGTCGGCCAGGGCGAAGTCCCCCAGCCGGACCGGCGCGCCGTTCTCGCGGCAGAGATCGATCACGTGGGCCCGCGTGATCCCGTTGAAGCAATAACGGCCGCTCGAGGTCCGGACCTCGCCGTCCTTTACCCAGAACAGGTTGGTCGCGTTACAGCTGGAGACGAAGCCGTGCGGATCCAGCATCAGCGCCTCGTCGGCGCCGGCCTCCACCGCGTCCAGCAGGGCGCGGATCAGGTTCAGCCGGCTGTGCGAGTTCAGCCGCATGTCGAACATCTCCGCGGGCGAGCAGCGGATCTTCGACGTGGCCAGCGCCAGACCCCGCGCGGCGGCCGCCGGCGCCTTGTACTCGGCGGTGATCGCCAGGGTGGGCCGGCCGAGCGCATTCCTCGGGTCCTGATTGACCGTCGCCTTCAGCCCGCGCGTCACCATCAGGCGCAGATGCGCGCCATGGGTCATGCCGTTCGCCGCGAGGGTCTGCTCCAGGGCGGCCGTCAGGCCGGCACGGTCCCTGCCGATGTCGAGCGCGATGGCCCGGGCGCCGGCCTCCAGGCGATCCAGGTGCGCCTCCAGGAACAGCAGCCGGACCTTGTGCAGCCGCAGGCCCTCCCAGACCCCGTCGCCCAGGGCGAAGCCGGCGTCGAACACCGACACCCTGGCCTCCGCCCGCGGGACCAGCTCGCCGTTGACCCAGACCAGCACGCCGTCATTGCGCGGGTCCGGCGCGTAATCCTGACTCCCCGCCATGGCGCCTCCGGCCAACTCTCGATCTGCAGTTCGAAACCCCAGGGACAGGATTCTGCCGCTGGGTTTCCACCTCTCCGCTCATCCCGGCGAAGGCCGGGACCCAGGACAAGTGACGCCGTGCGTGGTGCAAGCATCCGCTGCACCGCCGCCGCGGTCTATTGCTGAATGATCTGCTCCGACCTGTCCTGGGTCCCGGCTTTCGCCGGGATGAGCGGAGGAGCGGGGAGCCTCAGATGATGGCGGTCGTGTTCAGGTCGAGCCCGAAGTCGCCGCCATCCTCGCCGCCGACCTTGCGATTGCCCGTGGCCAGGAGGTTGCGGGCGATGTCGGCGCGCAGGGTCTCGAAGCGGACGCGGCCGGGAGGCGGGTCCTGCTCGGGGAAGGCGGCCTCCATCTCGCGGTTGCGGGCGATCACCTCGTCCAGGAACTCGCGGTTGGTGAAGATGTGGAAGCGGTTTTCCTTGATCGCCTCCACCACCGCCCGGCCGGTGTCGAGCGGATCGATCGCCGCGCGCGCGGCGTCCCAGAGCGCCTTCTGGAAGTCGCCGGCCGCCGCCTCGTCGATCGCCTCCTCGGGCTTGTCCTCGGGCGCGAACAGCATGCCGGTGCGCGTAGCGCCCGGGAACAGGCAGGACACTCCGATGCCCAGGGGCGCCAGCTGCATCCTGAGGCTCTCGGCGAAGCCGCGCACGGCGTACTTGGCCGTCGAATAGGCGGCCAGGCCCGGCAGCGGCACCACCCCGGCCATCGAGGAGGTGCAGACCACGTGGCCGCCCTCGCCCTGGGCCTTGATGATGGGCGCGATAAGCTTTGTCCCGTTGATCACCCCGCCCAGGTTGACGGCCATGGCCTTGTCCCAGGCGTCGAAGTCCGGATCGTCGGCGGTCCCGCCGCCGTTCACCCCGGCGTTGTTGCAGAGCACGTGGATCTTGCCGAACACCCCGAGCGCCTCGTCCACGGCGGCCTTCAGGTTGCTCCGGTCCGCCACATTGGCCTGGACGAAGGCGACGGCGTTGTTGCCCGCCAGCGTCGCCTTGGCCTTGTCGATGTTCGCCGGGTTCCAGTCGGCGACCACCACCTTCATGCCCTCCGACAGAAAGGCCCGCACCATCCCGAAGCCGATCCCGTTCGCGCCGCCGGTGATGAAGGCGACCTTGCCGGAGAGGTCCTGCATGGGGTGTTCCTTTGGAAGTTCGTTGGCCGGAATGGCGGCGACAGGAAGAACTGCGCCTTTCATTCCCCGACCTCGGCCCCCGCGTCCAGAGTGACGTGGAAGAGGGAGGGAAGTCTGGGGGTTGAGTGGAGCGCCGGGCCTGGCCGTATTCCTGGCTAGGGGAAGACGCGGAAAGGGCGGGGCATGGGGGTGAAAAGCCTCGCGCGAGGGTTCGTCGGCTGCGCTCTGGGGTCCGCGCTGCTTTTGACGGGATCAACGGCTCTTGCGCAGGATCGCGCCCCGCCGGCCATCGACAAGTCGATGCTGCCCTACGCCAGCACCGAGAACTCCGCTCGTCTGCCGGATGGCCGGACCATCCATCTCGTCTGCATGGGCCGGGGCGGCCCGGTCGTCCTCCTGACCGCGGGCGGCAGCGGATGGAGCGTCAGCTGGGCCCAGGTGCAGCCCGCCGTGGCCACCGAGACGAGGGTCTGTTCCTGGGACCCCGCCGGGCTTGGTCTGAGCAGTCCAAGCTCCCAGCCGCAGACCTCCGACATCATGACCTCGGACCTCCAGGCCGCGCTGAAGGCCCGCGGCATCGGCGGCCCCTATGTGGTGGTCGGCCATTCCCTCGGCGCCTACGTCAGCCTGATCCTGGCCGACCGGCGCCCCAAGAGCGTCATCGGCATGGTGCTCGTCGATCCCTCCCTTCCGGATCAGTCCGCGATATTTGACCGGGTGACCCCGGCCCAGTCGGCCTGGATGAAGGCTCAACCTGGCCCGATCCCCTTCTTGGAGAAATGCGCCGCCGCCTTGCGTTCCGGCTCGCTCGATCCCGGAGGGCCTGACCCGGACGGATGCCTGCGCGTGCCGGACTGGCCGCCGAGCTGGCCCCCCAAGTTCCGCGCGGCCCTGAACAAGAACTTCGTCGACGCTTCACCGGCGACGACCGCGGCCGCCTTGGCCACCATCGCCTCGAACATGAAATCAACCGATCAGGACGCCAAGGTCGCCATCAACCCGGGCCGCAATTACAGGGACATGCCGCTGATCGTCCTGACCGCCAGCGAATTCAAGGCGCCGCCCGACTATCCGGCCGCCGCGAAGGCCGAGATTCCAGCCTTCCAGGCCGAGTGGCGACGCGGCCACGACGCCTATGCCGCGCTCTCCACGCACGGGATCAACCGCGTCGTGCCGGGCAGCTCGCATGCCATGCCGGACGAGACGCCGGAGGCGGTCGTCGACGCGATCAACACCGTCGTGGACGAGGCGCGCGGCGTCCGACGGACGGGCCCGCCCCGGTGAAGGCGACCGGTCCTCAGATCGCCCGCCCCAGCCCCTGCCAGAACCGATCCCGGATGGCGCGCTTCAGCACCTTGCCGACGGGGCTCCTCGGCAGCTCCGGCCAGAACTCGAAGGCGCGGGGGGTCTTGTAGCCGGCGAGGGTGGCGCGGCAGGCGGCCTCGAGCGTCGCGGCGTCGACGCTCATGCCCGGCTTCAGCTCGATGACGGCGGTGATCCGCTCGCCCCATTCCTCGTCCGGCGCCCCCACCACGGCGCAGTCCTGCACCGCAGGCTGGGTCAGCAGGACGGCCTCGATATCGGAGGGGTAGACGTTGAAGCCGCCGGAGATGATCACGTCCTTCTTGCGGTCGGAGATGTAGAGCCACCCCTCCGCGTCCTTGAAGCCGATGTCGCCGGTCAGGTACCAGCCGTCCCGGAAGGCGCGGGCGGTCTCCTCGGCGTCGCCATAGTAGCCGGAGGCCAGGGAATAGCTGCGGATGGCGATCTCGCCCGGCTGGTCCGGCCCCAGCACCGCGCCATCGTCGGACAGGATCTCCACCTGGGCGAAGCGCGAGGGGCGCCCGCAGCTCCTGAGCCGCTTCCCGTCGCCGCGCTGGGCCGCCTCGGCCAGGTCGCCGGCCGGAAACCAGCAGGTCGAGGTCCCGAACTCGGTGCCGGCGTAGGCCACCTGGACCACCGGCCCGAAGACTTCGACGGCGTCCCTCAGGCGCTCGGGGGCGACCGGCGCCGCGGAGCAGGCGAGGGTGCGCAAGGTGGGGGTCGGCGCTTCCCGCACGCCCGGATGGGCGAGCAGCCGGTAGAGCGCCGTGGGGGGCAGGAACAGGTCGGTGACCCCGTGCCGGCGGATGGCGTCCAGCACCGCCTGGGGCTCGAAGCCCGGCAGGATCACGTGGGTGGCGCCCAGCACCATCAACTCCAGGGCGGCGGCTCCGGCGCCGTGGGTCATTGGCGCAGCGATCAGGTGGACCAGGGGCCCGGGCGGCTTGCGCGCGGCCATCTCGATGATGCGGTAGGCCCAGGTGCGGTGGTCGACCATCACCGCCTTGGGCGAGCCGGTGGTTCCGCCGGTGCAGGGGAGTGTGGCGATCGCTTCCGGGGGAACCCGCACGTCGGGCCGGGCGTCCGGGGCGCCGGCGATCCAGGCGGCCAGGGACGGCCGGTCGCTGTCGTCCGGTCCGTCGATACAGATCGCCAGGGCGATCCCCGGGCAGCGCGCCAGGATCTCGGGGGCCTTGGCCGCGAAGGCCGAGCTGTAGAACAGCGCCCCGGTGTCGGTGCGGTTCAGCACATAGACGATCTCGTCGGCGGTGCTTCGCGCGTTCACCGGAACCCAGGTGCATCCGGCCCGAAGCGCGCCGAGCACGCATTCGAACGGCCGAACGGCGTTGTGGCTCAGCACTGCGACCCGGGCCTCGCGTCTCAGGCCCGCCGCGATCAGCGCGTTGGCGATGCGGAAGGAGGTCCGCTGGACCTCGCCGTAGGTGCGGGTCTCCTCGGCGGAGACCAGGCAGGGCCGGTCCGGGCCCGCCTCAACGCCGGTATCGAAGAAGTCGATCAGATTCAGGCTCATCGGCGTCGGGTTCCTGTCCCCTTTCGACGCCTTCGGCCCGGCATCGCCCTGTGCGCGCGTCACAAAGGGGAGGGGGCGCCCAGGGTTGTCCAGCGGGTTCGCCTGAGACGGTCCTAAGCACGCGGCCGGGGCGAGCGCGCGGCCGATCATGAAGGCGGATCGCGGAGGCGCTAGGCGAAGGGGCGGCGTCCCCTGGGCGTCGCCCGCGACGTCACCGTCCGGCGTCCGGGCGTGTTTGCGGCCCTGATGGAGGCGCGGCGCCGATGCAGCGTCGCCGCAAAGCCATAGAGTCCCCACGGAGAGCTGGAATAGACCTGCAGCGAGCCGTCCTGGTTGGTGTCCACGCCGACCGCCGCCTGGGCCGCCGTGACTTCGATCTCCGCCGCAACCCTTGGGCGCATGAAGAAGGCGACCAGGGGATGGCCTTCCGGATGGCGGGTCTCGCGGAATATGCCGCCGTTGCAACTGTCGAAGGTGACGCAGCCGGCGGCGGAGAGCGCCAGGGTCGCCGACGCGACGCCGAGGTCCAATCCCCAGAGAGGGTCATCCAGATCGCGTTCGAGTCCCGCCTCTATCTCCCCGCGGATGACCATGACCTCCCTGGCCATGTCCGAGGCGCGCCTGACACGGTCGAGCAGCCGGCCCTCTTCCAGGAGCATGGCGGTCACGGTCTTCCAGCCCATGCCCCTCAGATCGAAATACCACCGGTTCCGCCCGAGCCCCGAATCGTTGGCGGCCGCGCCCCAGCCCGGCCAGCTCAACCGCTCGCGATCGACATTGATGGCCAGGCCGCCCAGGAAGGCGTGCTCGTTCTGGCTCATGAGGCGTCCGCCCCCCCCAAAGAGACTCAACTGCCGGTAAGCCAGTCTGTCCCGTGGGAGTTTCAGTGACAACTCAAGGATTCGTGCGCGCCCGCCCCGTCCTCACTTCCCAGGCTCGAGCCTCAGCACCGCCCCGTCGGTCTCGTCGGTCAGCAGGTAGATGTCCCCGTCCGGCCCGATGCGGGTGTCGCGGATGCGCTGGTGCAGGTCGGCCAGCATGCGCTCCTCGCCCTTCACGCCGCCCTTGCGGTCGGGGGTGGCGCGCCAGACCGTGCGGGTCATGTCGCCCATGATGATGTCGCCCTTCCAGGCCGGGAACCTGGAGCCATGGTAGACGATCAGGTTGCCCGGATTGATCGATTCCGGGAGGAAGGCGATCACCGGATCGGTCATGCCCTTGACGCCCTTCACCCCCTTGGCGGGCTCATTGTTGTAGTGCTTGCCCTGGGTGACATCGATCCAGCCGTAGTTGTGGCCCTTCTTGATGATGTTGACCTCGTCGCCGCCGTGCGGGCCGAACTCGGACTCCCACAGCATCCCGGTCTTGGCGTCATAGAAGAGGCCCAGCGGGTTGCGGTGGCCGGTGGTCCAGATCTTGGCGTCGTAGCCCTTCTTGCCGACGAAGGGGTTGTCCTTCGGGATCGAGCCGTCGTCCTTCAGGCGCAGGATCTTGCCGAACTCGTTGTTCGGGTCCTGCACCTTCTCGCCGTAGTTCCGGTCGCCCGAGGTGACGTAGAGGAAGCCCTTGCGGTCGAAGGCCAGTCGCGAGCCATAGCTGCCCGACGCCGGGCCCTGGCCGCAGCAGCGCTTGGGCAGGGGCGGGGCGCCATACCAGGCGTCGGCCACGAAGATGTCCTTGCCGTCCACAAGCGCCTTGCCGTCCCACCGGGCCCGCCAGACCGCGACCGTGGAGTTGGCCCGCACCTGGGGGCTGGCCTTGGTGTAGGTCAGATAGACCAGGTGGTTCCGGGTGAAGTTGGGATGCAGGGCGATGTCCATCAGCCCGCCCAGGCCCCCTGGCACGAGGTCGGGCAGGCCGGCGACCGGCTCGGGATCCAGCACGCCGTCCTTGATCAGCCGCAGGCGCCCGCCGCGCTCGGTGACCAGCATGGTCTTGGAGCGGGGCAGGAAGGCCAGGCCCCACGGGTGGTCCAGGCCCTTGGTCACCAGGACGATGTGGACGGGGGTCTTCTCGGTCTTGATGTCCCAGGGCCCATCGCCCAGCGGCGGCGACTGCGGCGGACCGCGCCGCGCGGCCGGGGGCGGCGGGACGGCGGGGGCCGGCGCTGCGGCGGGGGCGGCCTGCGGAGTTTCCTGGGCGAACGATGCGCCGCCCACCGCGGCCAGGCCCAGGACCGCCGCCAACCCAATCGCCAACTTCATGCCGATGCCCTCCCAAGGCCGGGTCGAAACGCCCGGTTGGACGGGATCATTGGGGGTGAGCGCGCCGAAGGTCAAACGGCGGACGCGACGCCCACTCTTTCCCGCTCATCCCGGCGAAGGCCGGGATGAGCGGAAGTCCGGAGCCTACGGCGCCTCGGCGTAGACGTACTGGTGCTGGCCGTCGCGGACGGTGAGGTCGCGCTTGCCGGGGGCCATGACGAAGGCGGCGTGGGGGACGCCCGGATCGAAGGTGATGAAGGAGACCGTGCCGTCCGGGTTCTTGCGGGTCACCACCGAGCTCTTCCAGGGGCCGAAGTCGAAGGTCACCTTGGGGCCCTCGGCGCGCACTTCGAGGCGGCCGAGGTCGGGATTGACGTAGTGATGCGCCAGGCCCGCGGCGGCGGCGGCGTCCGGCGGGTCTTGCACCAGCTCGCGGGTCTTGGCGATGCTCGCGGCCTGGGCGACGGCGGTCGCCTTCACGGACGACTCGGCCAGGGGCTTGCCGTCGTAGAGCACTTCCAGGAGCCGCCGCTCGAAGCCGCCGATCAGGGCCTGGCCCTCGTCGGAATTGACCAGGATCACCGCCCCGATCCCCGCGTCCGGCAGGGCCCACCAGTTGCTGTGGTAGCCCAGGAGGTCGCCGCCGTGGGCGATCACGGTGACGCCCAGGGCCTTGTCGCCCATCAGGCCCATGCCGTACCAGCCGTTCTCGCCGATGCGCACGCTGGGCTGGCGGCGCATGAGCAGGTTCTGCGCCGAAACCAGCCGCTTGCCGTCCGGCAGCTTGCCCTCGTCGAGCTCGTCCCGGACGTACTTGATCATGTCGTGGGCCGAGGACCACGCCCCGCCGGCCGGACGATAGGGGATGATCTCGTCGTTGAGGTCCATGCTGGCCACGTGCTCCTGGCCATCGAGGCCGATCGAGTGCGGGCTGGCGTGGTCGCCCCTGAGCGCGCGGCCGTAGTCGAAGGTGGTCTCGCCCATGCCGAGGGGATCAAAGATCATCTTCTGCATGGCCGCGTCATAGGCGGCGCCGATCTCGCGGTCCGGATAGACCATGTGGCCGCCGATGAAGCCCGCGGCCGAGGCCATCAGGTTGTTGTACTGGAACACCTCGCCGAACTTGGAGGTCGGCTGGGTGCCGGCCAGCAGGGTGAAGGTGGTCGTGGCCGGCGTGCCCTTCGGGGTGTTGAAGATCCACTCCATGTCCTTGCGCGGCAGGCCCGTGCAGGCGCAGACCAGATGTTTCAGCAGGACCTGGCGGGTGGTGTCGTCGCTGCCCAGACGGAAGGCCGGATAGACCTTGGTCACCGGCTCGTTCCAGTCGAGCTTGCCCTGGTCCACCAGCCGCGCCAGCAAGAGGGTCGACATGCCCTTGGTGTTGGACGCGATCATGAACAGGGTGTGGGCGTCCACGGGCTCGGGCTTGCCGAGCTCGCGCACGCCGAAGCCGCCCTCGAACACCACCTGGCCGTGGTCGATCAGGGCGATCGAAGCGCCGGGCACGCCCAGGGTCTTCATCGAGCTTTCGACGAAAGCCTTCAGGGCGGCGACGCGTTCGGGATCCAGCCGGTGCGGCGTGCGCCCGGCGAAGGTCTCGCGCGCCTTGCCGCCGGGCTTGAGGCTCTGGGTCACCAGCGCGGCCTGGGCTTGGCGCTTCTCCATGGTGGCCGCGTTGACGTCGACCAATATGACCGTCCAGCGCCCGCCGCTGGTCACGGCGACGGCGGCCACCGACCGGTGCTCGTTGGGCGAGACCTCGTAGGCGACCTGGACCCCGCCGTCCCAGCGGTCGCTGGCGGGCAAGGCCGGGGTCAGCAGGATCTTGCGCGACATGCCGGGCGGCCTGAAAGCCGCCCAGGCCTTGGCGGCGGCGTCGGGGCCGTCCTTGGCCTCTGCCACTTCGACGACGACTAGGTCTGAGTCGCCCTCGGGCGGCCGCGCGTCCATCCAGCCGGGCCCCGAGCTTAGGCTCCAGTCCTTGGGGAGCGTGAAGGTGGTCCCGGATGGCAGGGTCTCGGGCGTGTCGGCGGCCGCGGGCGCGCCCGGTGTCGCCGGGGCGGGCGCCGCCGCCGGCTGGGCCGCCGCGGCGGTGGACAGGACAAGAGCAAGCACGGACGCGGCCGAAACCGCCAGCATCTTCGAGCGCATTGGTCTCCCCCCAATTTGCGACCTCAGGAGGATAGTCCTGCCGACGGCGGGAATCGTTCCATGAATTCGGCGACAGGATTCCGGCCGCCGCGCCGCGGACGACGGTGGTTTCGCCACAATCGGCCTGTATGACCGCCATGGGCGGCTGACGTCCGAAGTGGAATCCCATTGTCAAATACGGTCGAACCGCTCTCCGCCGCGGCAGCCTCGGCGCTGCTCTCCCGCCTGCGCCGTTACCGGACGGCGAGCTCCGGACGGGGGCTCATGGAGCTGGCCGTCACCGCCGTGCCCCTCGCACTGCTCTGGGCCCTGGCCTGGCTGGCCGTCGAGCGCGGGCACTGGTGGGGCGTGGTCTTCACCCTGCCGGCGGCCGCCTTCCTCGTGCGCCTGTTCATGATCCAGCACGACTGCGGCCACGGCGCCTTCTTCCCGGACAAGGGCGCGAACGACTGGGTCGGACGCGCGATCGGGGTCTTCACCCTGACGCCCTACGATCACTGGAAGCGCGAGCACGCCAAGCACCACGCCACCTCCGGCGACCTGGACCGGCGCGGCACGGGCGACGTCGAGACCCTGACGGTCGCCGAGTACCTGGCCCTGCCCCGCGCGAAGCGGCTGGCCTACCGGTTCTTCCGCCATCCGGCGGTGATGTTCGGGCTCGGCCCCATCTACGTCTTCCTGCTGCGCCATCGGCTGCCGGTCGGCGAGATGCGCGACGGCTGGCGGCCCTGGGTCAGCGCGATGTCGACCAACCTGGTGATCGCCGGGGTGGCCGTGGGACTGATCCTGCTGGGCGGCTGGCGCCCGTTCCTGATGACCCAGCTGCCGATCAACCTGATCGCCGGCGCCATCGGGGTCTGGCTGTTCTACATCCAGCACCAGTTCGACGGCGTGGTCTGGAGGCGCAGCTCGCGCTGGACCCTGGCGCAGGCGGCGCTGGACGGCAGCTCGCACTATCATCTGCCGGGGATCGCCGGCTGGTTCACCGCCAATATCGGCGTCCACCACGTGCACCACCTGAGCAGCCGGATCCCCTTCTATCGCCTGGGCGAGGTGCTCAGGGACCTCCCCGAGCTGGACGCCGGGCGGCTGACCCTGGCCCAGAGCCTGCGCGGGACCCGCCTCGCCCTGTGGGACGAGCCGGGCCGGCGGCTGATCTCGTTCCGGGAGCTGCGCCAGCGAACGGCGGCGGTCACGGGCGCCTAGGGCCACCCCGCCCGGCCCACGTCCACCGTGGCGACCACCACCTTGCCCATGGGCGCGGCGGCGGCGTCGACGCCCAGCGGGGGCGCGGTCATCATGAACAGGGTGCGGCCGTCCTCGCCGCCCAGCATGCAGGCGTAGCAGGCCTGGCCGGCGTCGACCGTCTCGAGCACCTGGCCGCCCTCGGCGATGCGCGCGCATCGAGCGTTCATCGGGTCGGCGACCCAGATGGCGCCCGAGGCATCGAGCGCGATCCCGTCGGGCGGTCCCGGCGTCGGGGCCCAGACCCGCCGGCCCGAGAGGCCGCCGTCCGGGCCGATGTCGAAGGCGGACAGCCGGGCGGCCAGGGTCTCGGCGATGATGAGCGTGCGGCCGTCAGGGGTGATCACCGTCCCGTTGGGGAAATGCAGGTCGGTGGCCGCGACCCGGACCTCGCCGTCCGGCATGACCAGGGCGAGCCTGGCGGTCGGAGCGTCGGTCAGCGCGCCCTGGACCCCACGCGCCTCGATCGCCGCCCCGAGGTCGAAGCCGAAGTTGCCGACATAGGCCCGGCCCACGGCGTCCACGACCATGTCGTTGCAGTGGAAGTCGGCGACCGCGCCGAGGTCGGCGTGAAGGCTGAGCCGCCCGTCGGCCGAGCGGCGCAGCAACTGGCGTCTGGCCATGGAGACGATCAGGAGATCCCCGTCCGGCGTCCAGCCCAGGCCCGAGGGCTGGTCGTCGAGGTCCAGCTCGGTCCGGACGTCGCCGGCCAGGGACACCGACTTCACCGCATGGGCGTGGAAGTCGCTGAACCACAGCCTTCCATGCCGCCACCTCGGGCCTTCGCCGAAATAGAGGCCCTCGGCCAGGAGGCGCGTTTCCCGTCCCATGCCCTGTCCCTCCGATGGCGGCCCCGGGGCTGAAAGGGGCCTTTACGCCCCATTTACAATGTTCCCGGGCGGCGCCTAACCTTGCCCCAACAATGACGGCCGGGGAAACTGGCCGGACACGACAAGAAAAGCCGACGGGAGGGCTGGATGAAGTACGCCGTATGGTTCGTGCGACTTGTGTTCGGGGGTTGGATGGTTCCAGCCGGCCTGAACCACTTCGTGCCCCTGTTTCCCCAGCCCCAGGGCGTCGGACTCAGCGGCGAAGTGTTTCGCGCCCTGTTCGACAGCCACCTGTTCGACCTGGTGAAGGGCGTTGAGCTGATCGCCGGGATCTGCGTGCTGACGGGCTGGTATACGCCCCTGGCCCTGGTGGTCTGCATGCCTGTGTCGTTCTGCGTGTTCTGGTGGGACAACCCGATCTCGAACGGCTGGACCAACAAGGGGGGCCAGTTCGGCCAGGCGGTGCTGTTCTGCAACCTGGCGCTCTGCCTCGCCTACTGGAACAGCTACCGCGCCATGTTCACCCTGCGCGCCAAGCCGCGGACCCTCGGCGAGCCGGAAGCGGCCGCCCCCGCCGCCCAGCCCCAGGGAGCCTGAGCCATGAAGCACCTCGTCCTCATTGGCCGTCTGGTCTTCGGCGCCTGGATGATCGCCAGCGGCGCCAACCACTTCTTCGTCACCCTCTGGCCCGAGCCCCTGGGGCACGAGCCGCTGGGCATCCAATTGATGACCGGCCTCAGGGACGGCTGGATGCTGGACGTCGCCATGGTGATCCAGCTGGTCACCGGCTTCTTCATCCTCACCGGCTTCTTCGTTCCGGCGGCCCTGTGCGTGGTGATGCCGATCTCGGTCTGCGCCGCCTACTGGGGCGTGATCCTGGAGCGGGACCCGGCCGGAGCCGCCCTGGCGGCGGCCTGCGCCGGGCTCAACGGCCTGCTGATGCTGGCCTACATCGACTACTACAAGGGCATGCTGCGCGCGCGCGGCGACTTGACCTTCGGCGAAGCCTAGGGAGGGCGCCATGAACTTCGACTCCGTATTCGCCGACCCCACCGGCCGCCTCTCGCGCAACCACTTCGTGGGCGGGCTGGTGGTCCTGCTGCTTGTCGTGGCCCTCTACGTCTTCGTGGCGCAGGCCGGCCGGAACGGCGACTGGGTGCTGGTCACCCTGCTGTTCCCGGCCTTCGTGCTGCACGCCCGGCGCCTGCACGACATGGGCAAGACCGCCTGGCTGCTGCTGGTCCCGGGCCTGCCGACGATCGCCTTCGCCTGGCTGCATCTGTTCCTGCCCCAGAGCGAGCTCACGGTCCCGATGGGCTGCATCGCCGCCCTCCTCGCGGCCGCATTCGCGGTCTGGGGCCTGGTGGGCAAGAGCGAAAACGCCGCCAACAGGTTCGGCGCCCCCGCGACGGCTTAGGGGCTGGAGTTGGGCGGAGGCCTTCAAACCTCCGCTCATCCCGGCGAAAAGCCGGGACCCAGGACAGGTTGGCGCCCACGTTCGAGCTTGAGGGTTGAGCGGACCCGCGTCCCGTTCGTGTGGTCCGTGAGGTTCGTGGTCGAATCTTTGGATCGACGAGGCGGCTCAGGTCTCGCAAGAGCAACCACGAACCTCACGAACCTCACGGACACCCAACTGCTACGCCGGGAGCAATCGCCAGGCGCAACGCTGACCCGGCCTGCGTCCCGGCCTTCGCCGGGATGAGCGGGGTTAGTGGGTGGTCCCAGTCCAGGGCGAGGGCATCAGGTAGGGCTGGGCGTCGGAGATGGTGTCCACGCGCCAGACGCCGCCGTCCTTGATCTTGAAGGCCGAGATGAAGCCGATCGAGTAGGGATAGTCCGCCGCCCAGGCCAGACCCTTGCCGGCTTCGGGTTTGGGCATGACGCCGGGCAGGTCGAGGGAGCCCGCGGCGATCACCACGCCGCGCGCCGCATCCACGATCGGATAGCGGCGGCCGCGGACGGCCTCGATGGGTCTGAACACCCCCGCCTTGATCTGGGCCGCGCAGCCCTCGACGCCGCCATCGGCTGTGGCGCCGGACGAGGAGGCGACTCCGTTGTCCAGCCGCGCGCAGCCGGCCGCGAACCGGGGCTTTGCGCCCTTCTTGCCCCCCACGGCGTCGAAATAGCCGTCGACGACCGCGACCAGGGCCTTGGCCGCGAGGGGCTTGGAGACCTTGGCGCCAGCGGCGAACGCCGGGTCGTGGGTGTAGGCCTCAGGATCGCCGTACTGGGGCAGGCCGCCCTTGCGGCGGATCACCGCCTCGGCCTCGGCGACCTTGCGGCCCTGGACCTTGAGCCTCAGGGCCAGGAAGCCCGGCTGGCCGTGCTCGGCGATCTCGCCCATCCAGACCACCTGGCCGGAGACGGGATCGGCCGCGCGAAGGGCCGCGGCGCTGTGGGCGGTGACGGTGGCCCAGATGCCGTCGCCCACCGTCATCGAGACGTTGTTCTCGGAATAGTGGTTCACTGGCGCCCAGGGCACCGTCCCAGGCGCGCGCGCGACCATGGCGTCGAGGTAGCGGTCGACGAGGCCGTCCAGGCACGCCTGGTCGCAGGACGCGGCCTTCGGCGGAGCGGGCTTGGCGGCGGCTTTGGCCAGGGCGGGCCCGGCGGCGGCCAGGGCCAGGACGGCGATCAGCAGGGGGCGGGGGCGAGGGGGCATCTGGGATCTCCTCACCGGCCGGCCGCGGGCGGGGCCCACGGGTTGTGCATGAAGTAGGGGACGTAGGTGAAGATCGCCTCCACCCGCCAGATCTTGCCGTCCCTGATCTTGAAGGCCTCCATCAGCGAGATGGAGTTCGGCCACTTGAGCGCCGTCTTCATCGTCTTGCCGTCGGTGGTCTGGTAGCTGTCGAAGGCGTTGGCGTGATCGAAGAAGCCGGTGGCCACCACCACGCCGCGCTCCTCGTCGATCAGGAAATAGCGCCGCTCGCGCACCCGCTTGTTGATCTTGTAGATGCCGAGCCGGAACTGGGCCTCGCATCCCGGAGCGATGTTGGCCGCGCCCATGCCGCCGGACGCCGCGGTGGTGGAGATGCCGTTCTCGATGCGGCCGCAGTCGGCGTCGAAGGGCGCGAACACCGTGCCGTCGTTGAGCTCCACGGTGTTGAAGTAGCTGTCGGCCACGGCCCTCAGGCGCTCGCGGGGCCGGCGCTGCTCGGGCGGCAGCGCCTCGGCGAAGGCCGGATCGTGGCTGTATTTGGCGACATCGCCGAAGGGGGCGGGCAGGCCGAGCTGGCGGATGACCAGGGTCTCGACCTGGCTGATCTTGCCGTCCTCGACCTTGAGCCGGAGCCCGAAGTAGGCGGGCTTGCCGTGTTCGTAGACGAGGCCCAGCCAGACCGCCTGCTGGGTCTGGGTGTCGGCGAGCTCGAGCGTCTTGTCCGAAACGCCGCTGATCGTGCGCCAGAGGCCCCGGCCGATCGGCATGGCGACGTCGTTCTCGGTGAACATCGCGCTCTTCGCCAAGGGGAGGCGGGCTGGATCGCGGTGGGCCAGGGCGTCCATGTAGCGGTCGAGATACCCCGTCAGGCAGGCGTGGTCGCAGGGCGGCGTGATCCAGGCGCTGGGCTGGCCGGGCGCCTGGGCGGCGGCGGGCGATGAGAGCAGGAACGCCCCGAGCGCGGCCGCCCCGAACATGCCCGCGATAGGTCTAAGCCTCGACATCCATTCCTCCCGCCCGCGCCTGGTTCGCCCAGGTCCCTCGCGTTTGATCCAGCATCGGCCAAGCTCCGCCCGAGCGCCAACCCCCTGGCGGAAAAAAGAGACGCCCGGCGCGGGGACGGAGTGCGCCGGGCGTCTTGGGGGAGGTCTCAAATCCCAGTTCGACTAGAAGCTGCGCCTCACGGTCACGTACCATTCCCGCGGCATGCCGGGCTGGGCCTCGGTGTAGGAGGAGGCGAACTTGTTCAGGTAGTAGAGCTTGTCGGTGAGGTTGGTCCCCTCCAGCGAGACGCTCCAGAGCCCGTCGGCCGAGCGGAAGGTCAGCCGGCCGTTCACCAGGGTGTAGTTCTCGTTCTTCGAGAGCGGGTTGCAGTTCAGCGTCGCGTTCAGGCCGTTGCAGTAGCCCGGCGTGTGGACGACATCGATGCGCGGCGTCAGCGTTCCGTCCAGGACGAACGGCAGCTCGTATTGGACGCCGAAGCTCCACTTCAGATCGCCGATGCCGGGCGCGCTGGCGCCGACGATGACGGCGGTGGTCGGCTGGGTGATCTTGGTGAACTCGAACTTCAGATAGCTGGCCGATCCATCGATGGTCAGGTGCGGGATCGGATGGATCTCGGTCTCCAGCTCGACGCCCTTGATCGTGGCGTCGCCGACGTTCTGGTATTCGCCGCACAGGATGGTGCCGAAGGGCTCGGCGATCGGGTTGCCGTTCACGTCGAGGCAGACGGCCGCGGGCGCCTGGTAGTCGTGGTACTGGTTGTAGAAGGCCGACATGTTCAGCCTCAAGCGATGGTCGAACCAGTAGCTCTTGAAGCCGATCTCATAGGCGTCGAGCGTCTCGGGGCCGAACGGCGTGACCTGGGCGGCGACGTAGGGCCGGGGCGAGACGCCGCCGCCTTTGAAGCCGGTCGCGAAGCTGGCGTAGGTCATGAAGTCCGGGGTCCACTGGTACTGCGCCGCCGCGCGATAGTCCCAATGGCTGCCGTCGAAGACGCCGGTGACGCCGTTCAGGCCGCCGAGCGGCGGGAAGGGCGTCGTGCCGTCGAGGTTGAGGCGGGCGAAGGTGTAGGACTTGCGCTCGTGCGTGTAACGGACGCCGCCGGTGAGGGTCAGCTTGTCGGTGGCCTTCCATTCGAGGTTGCCGAAGCCGGCCTCGGTGTTGGTGACGGTCGGGTCGTTCTGCATGAAGTCGAAGGTCGGCTTCGACAGGGTGCCGTAGATGCCGGCCAGGAACGGGTCGTCCTCGCGGCTCTGATAGACCGTGCGCTCGTGGTAGTAGATGCCGCCGACCGTGTAGAAGAGGGTGTTGTTCAGCAGCGCCCCGTGGAACCGGTCTTCCTGCGAAAACTGTTCATGGGTGAAGTTGGCCTGCTCCATCACCTGGATGACGGGCGCGCCGCCGTTGTCGTCGGTCGAGACCGCGCGATAGTGCCGATAGGCGGTGATCGAGGTCAGCTGCAGCTGGTCTGAGAAGTTGTACTGCAGGTTGCCGGAGACCCCGTAGGAATAGATCCCGTCCTGAGGCGCGGGCGCCCAGCTGCCGTTCGGCGCGCCGGGCGTGCCGGCCGGATCGGCGGCGCGGTAGGTGACGCCGGGATCCAGGAAGTTGGCGTAGGTGACGTAGGGGTTGTTGATCACCGTGTCGCCGCGCTTTGGGCCATAGGCGACGAAGCGGTTGTCGTAGGGCGCGCCGTAGTAGGCGAGCGAGGCGCCGGGGATGATCTCGGCGGCGTTCAGCAGGGTGTCGGCCTGGGTCACGGACTTGTCGTCCGTCCAGTCGCCGACGACGTTGATCTCGAGCTTTTCGCTGGGGACCCAGCGGGCCGACAGCTTCACGGCGCTGACGTCCTGATTGCCTTCGTCGCCGAGCTTGCAGTCCGGGCCGGAATTGCCATGCGGGATGGCGCCGGAGATCACATAGGGATCGCTCGGATGGGTGCAGGCGTAGTCGAGGCGGGTCACATAGCCGTCGTGATGGCGCGACACGCCGGCGATGCGCACGAACAGCTTGTCCGGCACCACTGTGAAGTCGGCGCCGGCGCGCACGTCGGTACGGTGCAGGCTGCCCAGCGAGCCTTCGATGAAGCCGCCGCCATTGCCGTCGGGCTTCTTCGAGTAGAGCTTGATGGCGCCGCCCACGGCGTTCATGCCGGAGAGCGTGCCCTGGGGCCCGCGCAGGATCTCGACCCGGTCCAGGTCCAGGAGGTCGAAGATCGAACCGGTCACCGTGCCGAAGTTGACGTCGTCGACATAGATGCCCACGCCCGGATCCAGCGCCGGGTCCTGGTCGGACTGGCCGACGCCGCGGATATAGG
>CAZTMF010000014.1:0-12170 GCA_964614675.1 uncultured Caulobacteraceae bacterium
AGTATTCGAGCTGACGCTCGTTCATGAAAGGCTCGTCCTCGGAAGGACGATAGACGCTTTCTTCAACCCGTACCGCGGCCGCCTTCATGAGGCCCTCGACACACCACGCCCGCCCCCCATGGCGAGCCGGAGCGCTTATAGCAGAAAGGCTTGGCCGTTCAACAAACGCGAATGCGCGCAAGTTGTCGCGGGGGTTAAGCTTTGCCGCTTTCGCATTTACGAAAGAAACGACTGTTTTCAAGCAGCCTTGAGGGCCATCTCGAGCTTAGCCAGTTCGACGGCGGCCCGCGCCTCGATCTGGTCGAGCAGGGCCTCCAGACCCGGATCGCTGGTGGCCTCGCGCTGCTCGCGCGCGGCGGCGGCGAGGCGCCTGAGCCCGGTCTCGCTGATCTCGCCGTCGAGCATGGAGAGCTTGAGCGCATCGAGCTCGTCCAACAGTCGCGCCGCCCGGCTGATCGCGCGCCGCTTGCGCCCGAGCGGGCCGTCGACTTCCTGCAGGGCGATGAGGGCGTCGACAGAGCCCAGGGCCGCGACGCCCAGGGCGACGGCCGTCTCGCTGGCTTCGGAGGACCCCTCCGGCTCGGCCAGGGCGAAGCCCGATCCCGACGCATGCCGCGGCGCCTTGGAGGCGGAGGCGAGGCTGTTGGGGCCGGAAATCTTCAACATGGACACGGGTGATGCTCGATCCTGACGCGAGTTTGAAGAGCGGGCCTTGCGGTATGGTTAATGCCCGGCAGGATTTGCCCGGCGCCATGTTCGCCGGCTCAGCCGTTTCCATAACTCATTGATCATGCAGGGGTTCTGTCCGCTTCGAGACTGGCATGAAGGTCGCAAGGCGATGGGCGCCGACTTTCACGGCTGAAGGTTCCCAAGGTCCCCCATGCGTCTGTCCGTGCGTTGGATCGTAGCCCTCCTCGCCGTCGTCGCCGCCTTCGGCGCGTCCGCCCCCGCGTCCGCGCAGTCGCGGATCAAGGACATCGTCGAGTTCGAAGGCGTGCGCGACAACATGCTGGTCGGCTACGGCATCGTCGTCGGCCTGAACGGCACCGGCGATTCCCTGCAGAACGCCGCCTTCACCAAGCAGAGCCTCTCGGCCATGCTGGAGCGGCTGGGCGTCAACGTCCGGGATGCGGCCCAGAACCTGAACACCAAGAACGTCGCCGCGGTGATGGTCACCGCCAGGCTGCCGGCCTTCTCGGCCGCCGGCTCGCAGATCGACGCCACGGTCTCGGCGATGGGCGACGCCAAGAGCCTGCTGGGCGGCACGCTGCTGGTGACGCCCCTGCTGGGGGCCGACGGCCAGGCCTACGCGGTGGCCCAGGGCACGGTGCAGACGGGCGCGGTCTCGGCCCAGGGCGCCTCGGGTTCGTCGGTGGTGCGTGGGGTGCCCACCGCCGGCCGGATCGCCGCGGGGGCCATCGTCGAGCGCGAGGTCGGCTTCCAGTTCGCCAGCATGACCAGCCTGCGCATGACCCTGCGCAATCCCGACTTCACCACCGCCCAAAGGATCGCGGCGGTGATCAACACGCGCTATCCCGGCGCGGCCAGCGCGGACAATCCCACCATCGTCACCCTGCGCACGCCGGCCGGCCGCGACATGGTCGGCTTCCTGACCGAGGTCGAGCAGTACGACGTCGAGCCGGACGCGCCGGCCAAGGTGGTCATCGATGAGGTGTCCGGCGTCATCGTCATGGGCGAGAATGTGCGCATTTCCACCGTCGCCATCGCCCAGGGCAACCTGACCATCTCGGTGCAGGAGACGCCCCAGGTCAGCCAGCCCGGACCCTTGAGCCAGGGCAAGACCACAACCGTCAGCCAGTCCGCAATCTCGGTGAACGAGGAGAAGGGCCATGGCCTGGTGCTGGTGAAATCCGGCGCCTCGCTCTCCTCGCTGGTGGCCGGCCTAAACGCCCTCGGCGTCACGCCGCGCGACATGATCTCTATCCTGCAGACCATCAAGGCGGCCGGCGCCCTGCAGGCCGATATCGAGGTGCTGTGATGAGCCTTGCCGATCCCATCCCCGCGTCCCAGCTGGCGCCGGCCAAGGCCCTGCCGATCGCCACGCCGGCCCAGATGGCCAAGATCCACGACACCGCCAGGTCGTTCGAGGCGACGCTGGTCAGCCAGATGCTGGGGCCGATGTTCGACGGCCTCAAGACCGATGGCCCCTTCGGCGGCGGCTCGGCGGAGGGCACCTACCGGACCTTCATGATGGACGCCATCGGCAAGCAGATGTCCAAGGCCGGCGGCATCGGCGTGGCGCACAGCGTCGAGCGCGAGATGTTGAAGATGCAGGGCCTCTCCGAAGGGCCGGCCGCATGACCTCGGATCGTCGATGCCGCGGCGCGGTCGTCCAGGCTTCGAAGCTCAACTGGAGGATTGGAGGATGAGCGCCGAAGAGAACGTCCAGCACCTGATCGCCCTGACCGAACAGCTGACGGAACTGATGCGGCTCGACGCCGACGCCTTCGAGGCGCGCAGGCCCCACGAGGCGGCCGCCCGCATCGAGGAGACGCAGAGGTTGGCCAACATGTACCGGCACGAGTCCGACCGGGTGCGGCAGAATCCGTCGCTTATCGCCGGAGCGCCGCCCCAGCTGCGCCGACGGCTGGCCAAGGCCAGCGAAGCCTTCGAAGTGACCCTCGCGCGCCATGGCCGGGCGGTCTTCGCCCTGAAGACGGTGACCGAGGGCGTGGTCAAGGCGATCGCCGAGGAGGTCGCCCGCGCCCGCGCAGCGGTGCAGGGCTATGGCCCGGGGGCACGCATGGCCGCCCTCGGCGGGGCCGTGCCCATCGCCCTCAATCGGACGGCCTGATTTAGGAGTCGGCCTTTGGCCCGGTCGCGGCGGTCGCCGCCGGCGCCGTCTTGCCGGTCGGGCCCGGCGTCTTCGCCAATGCAGGCGCCACGGCCGCCATGGCCGGAGCCGAAGCGGGCTCGCTGACCGGACCGATCGGTCCCCCCTGGCCCATGGGCTTCATCGTCACGGCGCTGGCGAGGATCAGGTTCGGCTGGGCGCCGCCGCCGTCGGCCGGGATCGCGATCTCGGGGCTGGGGGCCAAGCTCGGATGCGGCCCGCCATGGGCCACGAAGGTCCCATGGTTGGTCAGCTTGTAGAAGACGTGGGCGCCCACCTGGGCGACCTTCACCAGGCCCGTGCCCCAGATCTGGCCGAGGCGGGCGACGTGGAAGTTGGTGGCGTCGCCGACTTCTTCCATCACGTCGCCATCAAGAGCCTTCTGGGCCACGGTGCGGGCGCGCCGCCAGGCGGCCGGCTCACGGCCCTGGTGCATGGAGCCGTCACAGGCGAAGCTGAACTGACACTCGTGGTTCGCGGCGCCCTGGAAGACGACGCCGCAGACGCTCTTGGGGAAGCCGGCGCGGCGGACGCGGTTCAGCACCACCTGCGCAACGGCGGCCTGGCCGCGATCGCTCTCGCCCCGGGCTTCGTAATAGACCGCAGCGGTCAGGCAATCGAGCGAGCCCACGCCATGCGGACGATCCGCCTCGGGGGCGGCAGGTTCGGGCGCAGGACCGCGCAGCGACACGGGCGTGACCGAGACGCCTGACTTGGCGGTGGCCCCTAAGGAAGACTTGGCGATGGGCGCGGCGATAGCCACCCGCGCCGACGGCCCTTCGACCGTCGCGGTGCGCGCAGCGCCCCCGGCAAGGTATGCGACAGACAAGGTCACGCCGAGTCCGACGCCAGCCAAAACTGCCCCACCCAGCGCGCGCGGATTCACGCGCGCCGTGAAATCGTTAAACAATGCTTTCGTGTCCCATTCGGCGAGGGCGAAACGCCCCCCGACTTCGACGTCCACAGGGCCGACTTACTCAAGTCCTGTGAGCGGAGCTGGGTCAGTGCACGAGCTGACCGAGCGGGTGTAGAGCGGCCAAATCTGGCCGAAATGTGGCTGAGTCGCAACTGTTATTGCGCTGCAGCATTGACAAAACCACACCCGACCTCTGCATGGTCTGTGCCGGACGCACGCTCGTCTCGGCGTTGTTCATCGAGATAAGCCGCCGGAATCTCAGGCGTTTTTGTTGTTAATAGAAGGTCAAAAAGACCGGCCCTCACACGCCTCAGGCGGCGACGACCTGGCGTCCTTTTTCGGCCTGCCGGACCACCCGGGAAATCTCAGCGATCAGGGCGGCGGGCGAAATCGGCTTGGCCACCAGGCCGTCCATGCCGGCCGCCACATAGGCCTCGCGCTGGTGGGACATGGCGTTGGCCGTGAGGCCGATGATCGGCACCTGGGCGATCTGGCCTTCCAGCGCACGGATGCGCCGGGTGGCCTCCAGCCCGTCCATCACCGGCATCTGGATGTCCATCAGAATCAGGTCGAAGCCGCCCTGGCGGGCCGCCTCGACGCCGAGGCCGCCGTGCTCCGCCATGCTGACGTCGATCCCGAGGGCCTCCAGCATCTTGGAGGCGACCAGCCGGTTGGTGGGATTGTCCTCGACCACGAGGGCGCGCAGCCCCTCCAGAGGCGTCGACTCGTCCACTTCGACTTCCACCGCGGGTGTGGCGACGGGCGCGGAGATTTCGAGCCAGAAGGTCGAGCCCTGGCCCTCGGCGCTGATGAAGCCCACGCCGCCGTCCATGAGCTCGGCGAGTCGGCGGGTGATGGCCAGCCCGAGGCCGGAGCCGCCGAATCGGCGCGACGTGGAGCCGTCGGCCTGCTGGAAGCGGCGGAACAGGCCCGCCTGTGCGGCCTCGGGGATGCCGATGCCGGTGTCCTCGATCTCGAAGCGCAGCCGGCGCTTTCCGGCGCGGGTCTTGACCGAGAGCCGCACCTCCACATGGCCGGCCGAGGTGAACTTGATGGCGTTGCCCACCAGGTTGAACAGCCCTTGCCGCAGCCGCACCGGGTCAGCCTGGATCCAGACTCCCCTGTCGTCGGCCTTGGCCCTGAGCTCAAGCCCCTTGGCCTCGGCGTTCGGCCTGAGCAGGCCCATGACGCTTCGCAGCACCTCCACCGCGTCGGTGGGCTCGGGCGACAGCTCCAGCCGTCCGGCCTCGACCTTGGAGAAATCGATGACGTCGTCGAGCAGCTGCGACAGCATGCGGCCGCAATCGCTGGCCTCCCGCAGGAGCTGTTGGCCCTCCTCCGAGAGGTGCTCCTTCTTCAGCAGGTGCAGGACGCCCAGCACCCCGTTCATCGGCGTGCGGATCTCGTGGCTCATATTTGCGAGGAACTGGGACTTGGCCTCAGCGGCGGCCTGGGCGGCCTGCTCCGCGGCGATCAGCGCCAGCTCCTGCTGCTTGCGCGCGTCGATGTCGAGCACGAGGCCGTTGACCTTGGTTTGGCCGCCCCGTTCATCGAAGGTCGGCTCGGCGCTGATCTGGACCCACCTGTGCTCGCCGGACGGCAACACCAGCCGCGCTTCGGCCGTGCCGATTGGCGTCGTGACGAGATCGCGCTTGAAAGCCTGTTGCACCGCCTCCACGTCGTCCGGATGGAGGATCGGCCATCCTGGCGTCGAGGCCTCTTCGTAGGTCAGGGTCCGGCCAGCCACTTCCACGAACTCGGGGGAGCACCAGAAGGAGCGCTCCTCCAGGTTCACCTCGAAGACGCCGGCGCGTGCGGCCTTTAGGGCCAGGCCGAGACGGTCGGCGTTGGTCTGGGCCTGCCGGCGAGCCTCGGCGAGCGCCAGTTCCTGACGCTTGCGCACGTCGATGTCGAGCACCAGGCCCACCACCTTGAGGCGGCGGCCGTCGGGGCCCAGCTGCTGCTCGGCGTGAGTCTGGACCCAGCGGGTCTCGCCGGACGGCAGGACGATGCGGAAATCCAGCGGCTCGTGCCGCGGCCCGGTCCAGGTGGCGACCATCTCGTCGATCAGCTTTCGATCGTCCGGGTGGGCCATGTACCAGGGCTCGCGGGCGAACCTGCGGAAGTCGACCTCGCAGCCGACGATCTCGTGGAATTCAGGTGAGAACCACTGGGTCCTGGCGGCGAAGTCGAACTCCGATACGCCGGCGCGGGCTGCGCCTAGCGCCAGCTTCAGCCGTTCGGCATTGGCCTGGGCCTCACGACGGGCCTCCATCAGGGGCGTGACGTCGTTGGCGTGGACGATATAGCCGATCGGCCGACCGTTCAGATCCCGCACCGGCCGATATTCGCAGCTGAGCCAGCGGATCTGGCCATCGTCCCGGACATAGCTGGAGGGGTCGTCCAGGATGTGCTCGCCGGCCACGCAGCGGCGGTGCAGCTCGACGAACTGGGAGTCCAGATCCGAGATGACGTCCTCGATGCGCTTGCCGAGAAAGTCGCTGCCCTTCAGGTCGACGATCTGCCGCCAGGGCTGGCTCACAGACATGAAGCGCCGCTCGATGTCGAACAGGGCCATGGGAACGGGGGCGTTGCGGGTGGACGCCAGCAACGGCTCAAGCAGCGGCTCGAGTTGACCTCGGCGCCGGCTCGAACCTGAGGTTCCAGCATTCCTCCCCATGGGCGTCGATAAGGCGCAGATAATTGTAAATATTGCATGGAGCGGCAAAGCTTGCCGACCCAGATTACAGCTGCGCTTGCTGAGGCGTATCCTGAGCTTGACGGCCACCCTCGCGCCGCTCACTTAGCCTTGCTGCAAGGAAATTCAGGAGCGCCCCATGGCCGATATCCGCTTCGACGGCAAAGTCGCCATCGTCACCGGAGCAGGAGGCGGCCTCGGCCGCCAGCACGCGCTGGAGCTGGCGCGGCGGGGCGCCAGCGTTGTGATCAACGATCTTGGCGCGGCGCTCGACGGATCGGGCGGCTCCTCCGCCGCGGCCGATCAGGTGGTGGCCGAGATCAAGGCGGCGGGCGGCGAGGCCATCGCCGATGGCGGCTCGGTCTCCGACGACGCCGGCGCGGCCAACCTGGTCAACCGTGCGGTCGATGCGTTCGGCCGGCTGGACATCCTGATCGCCAACGCCGGCATCCTGCGTGACAAGTCCTTCGGCAAGATGGAGCTCGCCGACTTCGAGGCCGTGGTCCAGGTGCACCTGATGGGCACGGTCAAGCCCTTGCTGGCTGCATGGCCGATCATGCGCGAGCAGAAGTATGGCCGGGTGGTGGTGACGACGTCTTCGACGGGGCTCTACGGCAACTTCGGCCAGGCCAACTACGGTGCGGCCAAGCTGTCGCTGGTCGGACTGATGAACACCCTCAAGATCGAGGGCGAGCGCTACAACATCCGGGTCAACGCCATCTCGCCGGTGGCCGCCACCCGCATGACCGAGAACATCCTGCCGCCGCCGATCGCCGAGCGGCTGAAGCCGGAATTCGTGTCGCCGGGCGTGGTCTATCTAGCCTCCGAGGACGCGCCCTCCGGCGTGATCCTCACGGCCGCCGCCGGCGCCTTCGCCGTAGCCAAGATCTATGAGACCGAGGGCGCCTACCTCGGGGACCACCTCTCGGCCGAGGCCGTGCGCGACAACTGGGCCAAGATCACAGACCCGACGGGCGAGCAGTCCTACGCCGCCGGCCAGGAGCAGACCCAGAAGTTCCTGCGGCGGGTCATGGGGCAGTAGCGAAAGGCGGCCGGGCTGAGCCGCCGGGGTGGGACTGGACACCGGCCCGGCCGCCTCCCTACGCAAGTGGGAAGGACGCTCGGGACCCCCACGGGCATGGGAGGCCCCAGGGAAAGGCTAGGCGGCCCAGCTGTCGGGCAGCTTACGTCGGTCGCATGCAGGGTTTCGGAGGCCTGGGATGAAGACGCGTCGGCTTGGGGCCAAGGGCCCGGAGGTCTCCGCCATCGGGCTCGGGTGCATGGGCATGACCGAGGTCTATGGCGCGGCCGACGAGGACGAGGCGATCGCCACGATCCATGCCGCCCTGGACGCCGGGATCACCCTGATCGACACCGGCGACTTCTACGCCATGGGCGCCAACGAGATGCTGGTCGGCCGGGCGCTGAAGGACCGCCGCGACCAGGCCTTCATCCAGGTGAAGTTCGGGGCCCAGCGCGAACCGTCCGGCGCCTGGATCGGCTATGATGCCCGGCCCAGCGCGGTGAAGACCGCCCTGGCCTATACGCTGAAGCGGCTGGGGACCGACCACATAGACCTTTACCAGCCCGCGCGCCGCGATCCGAACGTTCCGCTCGAGGACACCATCGGCGCCGTCGCCGACATGATCCGGGCCGGCTATGTGCGCCATCTCGGCCTCTCCGAAGTGGCGCCCGAGACCATCCTCGCGGCCGAAAGGATCCATCACGTCACCGCCCTGCAGTACGAGTTCTCGGTGATCGAGCGGGGCGCCGAAGTACGCCAGCTGCCGGCCCTGCGCCAGATCGGGGCCGGCATGACCGCCTATGGCGTGCTTTCGCGCGGGCTCCTGACCTCTTCGACGGCGCAGGGGCGGCCCGGCGACATGCGCGGTCACATGCCGAGGTTCCAGCCAGAGAACCTGGCCAAGAACCGGCCGCTGGTGGACGCCTTCGCCGGGGTCGCAAGGGGTAAGGGCTGCACGGCCGCCCAGCTGGCCATCGCCTGGGTGCTGTCGCGAGATCCGCACGTGATCCCGCTCGTGGGCGCCCGGACCCGCGCCCAGCTCGCCGAGACCCTGGGGGCGCTCGAGGTGGCGCTGACGCCCGAGGACCACGCCCGCATCGACGCCGCGATTCCTGAAGGCTCGATCGCCGGAACCCGCTACGCCGAGGCCCAGATGCGCCAAGTCGATCTGTGAGAGCGGCCTCTGCCGCCCGATTTCACCTGGGCGTGCGACTCGGAATGCGGTCGCAGTGCAATTCGCCAGAGACGGGGTAGCAGATCCCCTCCGTCCCTTCATCCGCGCCCCTCGCTCCGGAAGTGAACGTCGGATACTCCGTGCGGGTCAGGGGCGGCGAAGCCTCGCGATTGGCCGGGCGCGCGCTGGTGTCGCTCCGCCCGCGACTTGCGACGTCTGCCGGGCCAGGACCGGGCTGCGTCGACGCCTCGCGAGGCGTAGCGGTGTCCTGATCCGACGGCGGTGAGGCGGCCAACGCGGTCGAGGCTGCGAGGAGAAGGCTTGAAACGAGAGCGGGAGCGAAACGCATCTGGTCACTCCATCGGAACGTCGTCCTGAGGTCGGATGATACCGGAGATCGTGGGTGATGTCCGCAAACGACCGTGTGCGGACACCCGAGAGGTCCACCTTCCATTAGTCGGCCGAGGGGTCGGCCCGGTTCACTCGGGCGAGGGTCGAGCCTAGGCCGCCTTCACTTTCAGCCGCGCGCCGGTCAAAAGGCCGGTGACCTTGACCTCCGTTCCGGCCGCCAGTTCCTCGCCGCCCTCCAGCTCGGCTGCCCATTCCTTGCCGTCGACGAACACCCGGCCCTGTCCGGCCAGAAACGCGCTCGCGGCGTGGCCCTTGTGGCCGATGATCCGATGCCCCGGATCGTTGATGTCCGGGCCCTTGGGCTGGAAAGGATGGGGCAGGTAGCGCCGCGCGACGATGGTCGAGACGATGGTCAGGCCCGCGAACAGCGCCAGCGCCTCGGGCAGCTTCAGACCGAGGCCCATAAGCAGCGCCGTCACGGCGGCGGAGGCCGAGGGCCACAGCAGATAGCCCGAACCGGTCACGATCTCGAGCGCCAGCAGGATCGCCGCCAGGGCCATCCAGCTCCAGAACGGATGGTTCGCGTAGAAGCCGGTCAGGATGTCCATGGCCTCAGCCCCCGGTCGGAACGGCGGACGGAGGACGCACGGGCGGCGGCGGCGGGGGCCTGGGCGGCGCAGGCGGCTGATTGCCGTCGCGCGGCGGGTGGGCGCTGGAGACCAGCTCCTGGATGCCGCCGAGCGCGCCGACCAGGGCCGACATCTCGGCGGGCACGATCACCGTCTTCTGGTGCGGCGACTCCGCCAGCTTGCCGAAGGCCTCGACGTACTTCTGGGCCACGAAATAGTTGAGCGCGCTGACGCTCCCGGACTCGATGGCGTCGGACACCGCCTTGGTGGCGTTGGCCTCGGCCTGGGCGGCGCGCTCGCGGGCCTCGGCGTCGCGGAAGGCCGCTTCGCGCCGGCCCTCGGCCTGCAGGATCGCCGACTGCTTGGCGCCCTCGGCCCGGGCGATGGCGGCCTGTTTCTCGCCGTCGGCCTCGGTGATCACCGCCCGGCGCTCGCGCTCGGCCTTCATCTGGCGGGCCATGGCGTTGGTGATGTCGGGCGGCGGCTGCAGGTCCTTGATCTCGATGCGCGCCATCTTCACCCCCCAGGGCCCGGTGGCCTCGTCGATCACATGCAGCAGGCGGGTGTTGATCTGGTCGCGCTGGGACAGCACCTCGTCCAGCTCCATCGAGCCCACCACGGTGCGCAGGTTGGTCATGGTCAGCTGGGTGATCGCCTGGGTCAGGTTGGCGACGCGATAGGCGGCCGAGGCGGCGTCCATCACCTGGATGAAGACGATGGCGTCGACTTTCACGCCGACGTTGTCCTTGGTGATCACCTCCTGGCTAGGGACGTCCAGCACCTGTTCCATCAAGTTGATGCGCCGGCCGATGCTCTCCACGAACGGCGTCAGCACGGTGATGCCGGGCTTGATGGTGCGCGTGTAACGGCCGAACCGCTCGACCGTGTATTCGTAGCCCTGGGGCACGATCTTGATGGTGCCGATCAGCAGCACCAGCGCCAGCACGACGAAGACGATTGCAACGGCCAAGGATATCATGTCTTCCCCCAACTCTGGGCCCTACCTTAGGATGCTTCCAGGTGACTGGGGAGGGGCTCCCGAGACCATCCTCGGCGGCCGAGCGGATCCGGGTCGAGTCTGGCGCCCGCCTAGCCGTAGGCGAAGTCCGGTTTGCTCTGTCCGACTTCGATGATGTAGCCGTCGGGATCGCGGATGTAGCAGCGAGTCTCGCCGTACTTGTCCTTGGGCTCGGTGATGAACTCGGCGCCGCGGCTTCGCCAGAGATCGTAGCAGCCTTGGATATCCGCCACGCGGATGTTCATGAAGCTGCTGAAGTGATCCGACCCGTCCGGGACGCTGAGGGTAACCGACGGCTTGTCCGGCGTGGGACCGCCTCCGACGTTGACGATGAGCCAAGTGTTCGCGATCTGGACGTAGCCCGGCGCGCCACTGCTGTCGCCCCTGCTGAGGACGCGGCCGCCCAACACCGACTCATAGAACCGGACCGATCGTTCGATGTCGGCGACGATGATGAAGTGCGCGATGGTGAAGCCGTCCTCCGGCGGCATGTGGTAGCTCTTTTGCTCGACCTGGACTGCGCTCATGGGGGCCTCCAATTCCGGTGTGGCGGCCCATTCCCCCCGATCCGTCCTCCGCTTCAAATGACAATGTTGTGGCGCGCGCCTCTCGCCCGCGGACGCCCTGACCGCGCGGCGCGGATGTTCTAGAAGGGTCCCTTAGAACCCAGGGAGGACGGCGAATGCGGGACGTCGAGGGAAAGGTCGCCTTCATCACCGGCGGCGCCTCGGGCATCGGGCTCGGCATGGCCAAGGCCTTCGCCAAGGCGGGTATGAAGTGCATCATCGCCGACCTGCGCGACGACCACATCGAACAGGCGCGGACCTGGTTCGAGGAGGCAGGGCGGGGCGACCAAGTCCTGCCGCTCAAGCTCGACGTCACCGACCGGGCCGCCTACGCCGCCGCCGCCGACGAGGCCGAGCGGGCGTTCGGCAAGGTGCATGTGCTCTGCAACAACGCCGGCATCGGCATCTCGGCCGAGGTGTCGAAGGCCAGCTACGAGGACTGGGACTGGGGCGTCGACGTCAATCTGAACGGCGTCTTCAACGGCGTGCACGTGATGCTTCCGAGGATCCGCGCCCACGGCGAGGGCGGCCACATCGTCAACACAGCCTCCATGGGCGGCGTGCTGCAGTTCAGTCGTTCGGGAGTCTATGTGACCACCAAGTTCGCGGTGGTGGGCCTGTCAGAAGCGCTGCATTTCGAGCTGATGGACGAGCCGATCGGCGTCTCGGCCTTCTGCCCGGGCGGCGTGCGCACCAACATCGGCGAATGGGAGAAGACCCGCCCGGCCCGCTTTACGACCGAGACCAGCCAGACCGCCCCGGCTGCGCCGCCCCGGGGCTTCAACTTCTCCGAGGAGACCATGGCCGTGCTGAACCAGATGAGCTGGCAGCCCGAGGAGGTCGGCGAGATGGTGCTGAAAGGCATCCGCGAGGACGCCCTCTACATCTTCACCTCGCCCGAGTTCCGACCCGGGATTGTCGAGCGTTTCGAGGCCATGCT
>CAZTMF010000014.1:12270-18103 GCA_964614675.1 uncultured Caulobacteraceae bacterium
GCGGGCGCCGAGATCATCGACATCAACATGGGCTGCCCCGCCCGCGAGGTGACCGGCGGCCTTTCGGGCTCGGCCCTGATGCGCGACCTGGACCACGCCGAGACCCTGGTGAAGGCCACCGTCGACTCCGTCGCCCGGCCGGACACCCTGAAGATGCGCCTGGGCTGGGACGACCGCTCCCGGAACGCTCCCGAACTGGCCGCCCGCGCCGAGGCGGCGGGGATCAAGGCGATCACCGTCCACGGCCGCACCCGGGCCCAGTTCTACAAGGGCGACGCCGACTGGACTGCGGTGGCGGCGGTCAAGGCCGCCGTGAAGATCCCGGTGATTGTCAACGGCGACGTCGGCTGTATGGCGAGCGCCGCCGAGGCTTTGCGTCGCTCGGGCGCCGATGGCGTGATGATCGGCCGAGGCGTCTATGGCCGCCCCTGGCTCGTCGCCGCCCTGAACAAGGCGCTGGTCACTGGCGAAGCGCCGTCCGAGCCCGGCCCCGAGGAACGCCTGGCCCTCGTGCTGGAGCATATGGCCGCGAGCCTGGAATTCTACGGTGATCCCCTGGGTCTGAAGGTCTTCAAGAAGCATCTCGGCTGGTACGTCCAGCATGCGCCGTGGCCGGAGGCGCCCGAGGCGCGGAGAGCCGCGAAGGCGGAGCTGTGCCGGATGGAGACCGCTGCAGCGGTGGAAGCGGGGCTAAGGCGCTTGTGGTTGTCGGCTGAGGCCTAGCCTCCCGAAGGCGGCTCCCCAGGCTGTGGCCCGCCCTTGCCCGGCTCCGCCGCCTCGACCTTCTGCGCTGGCGGTGGGTCCATTGCGTGGCCGAAGCCCAGGAGGATGCTGGCCATGACGAGGTTGCCGCGGATGCGCCGGCCGTGGCGCTTGCCGATCCATGCGAACACCGGCGCCAGCACCAGCAGCGCCAGGACTGCGACCAGAGCCTCCAGTCGTCCAGCCATGATGTCCGCTCCAGCCTTGCCTTGGGCGCAGATGGGTCGGCCGGGAGCTCTGGACAACCCGGGCGCGTCAGTGCTGGCTGTCACGACATGAGCACCGAAGGCGGACCCTGGGGGCGCGAAACGCCCGAGCCCGAGCGCCCGGCGCGGCCGACGGCGTCGGCGCGGGCCCTGATCGCCTGGCCCGTGGTCCTGCTGATCGCCGGGATCGGGGGCCTGATGCTGGCCCTCGCCAAGGCGTTACCCGAGGCGCGGCTGAGCGGCCAGGATTGGACCGACGCGGTCTATCTCGCCGGCTTCGCCCTGATCGTGGCGACGGCGCTCTGGCGTGCGCGACGGACGGGCCCGATCCACCTCCTGCGATATGGCGCGCTCTGGGTCGCCCTCGCAGCCGGCATCGCCCTGGGCTTCGCCTATCGCGACGAGCTCATGATCATTCCCCAGCGTCTGAGCGTCGCCTTCGGCACCGGCCGGCCGGTCGCGGTGGGCACCCATGAGCTGGTGGTCTCCCAGGACGCCGAGGGGGCCTTCGTGATCGTGGGCAAGGTGAACGGCCAGCCGGTGCGCTTCATGGTCGACACCGGGGCCAGCGAGACGGTGCTGGCGCCCGAGGACGCCCGCCGCCTGGGCGTCGACCTCTCGCGGCTGAAGTTTGACCAGCCTTCCGAGACGGCCAATGGCAAGGGTTTGGGCGCGGCCTACACGGCGAGCGAACTCGAGGTGGGGCCTATCCGCCTGGCGGACTTCAAGACGGAGATCAACCAGGCGCCGATGTCGACTTCACTGCTCGGCCTCAGTTTCCTGAACCGACTGGCGTCCTTCGAGATTCGGGACCGGAAGCTCTATCTGAAGTGGCGCGCCTGAGGCGGCGAGATCACCCCGCCTTTGCCTCGGCCTCGGCCTTGCGCTCGGCGTCGCCCTTGTTTCCCCACTCGAAGATCTTGGCCAGGAGCTGCTGGGGCACGATCGGCTTGGCCAGGACGTCATCCATGCCCGCCGCGCGGCAGGCCAGGGTGTTCTCGGGCTGGACGTCGGCGGTCAGGGCCAGGATCGGGACGTGGCTGTTGAGCTTGCTGGTGGCGCGGATGACCCGCGTCGCCTCCAGGCCATCGACGCCAGGCATGCGCACGTCCATCAGGATCAGGTCGTAGGCCTGGCTGACGGCCGCCTTGACGCCCTCGGCGCCGCCGGATGCCTCCTCGACCTCGAAGCCCAGCGGCTGCAGCATCAGCTTGACCAGCTCGCGGTTCACCGCGGTGTCGTCGACCACCAGGACTCGTAGCGGCGGATAGTCCACGCCGTCATCCGGCTCGGCGTGCTGGGCCTCGGCCGGGCTCTCGCCGACCGCGAGCGGCAGCTCGAACCAGAAGGTCGAGCCCTTGCCGGGCCGCGTGGAGACGCCGATGCGCCCGCCCATCAGTTCGACGATACCCTTGGAGATCGCCAGGCCCAGGCCCGTGCCCCCATGGGTGCGGTTTATCGAGACGTCCGCCTGGGAGAAGCGCTCGAACAGGCGTTTCACCTTCTCCGGCTCGATGCCCGCTCCGGTGTCGCACACCGCCAGGCGCAGCCGGCCCGAGCCGCCGTCCTCGTCAGGCTTCCAGCTCGCCTTTACCGTGATCGAACCCGTCTCGGTGAACTTCACCGCATTGCTCAGCAGGTTCAACAGCACCTGCCGCATGCGCGCGACGTCGCCGACCACGTGCTCTGGCACGCCGGGACCCAGCCGGGTCTCGAGCTTCAGCCCCCTGGCGGCGGCCTGGATGCTGACGAGGCCGGTGGTCTCGTCGGCCAGACGCTGCACCGAGACGGGCGCCTGCTCCAGCGTCACCTGGCCGGCCTCCAGCTTGGAGAAGTCCAGGACGTCATTGATGATCGCCAGCAGGGCCTCGCTCGCGTCGGAGATACGCTGGGCGTAGTGCTTCGCCTCGCTGGCCAGCTCGGCCCGATCGCCCAGCAGCCGGGCGAAGCCGATGATCGAGGTCAGCGGCGTCCTCAGCTCATGGCTCATGTTGGCCAGGAAGGCCGACTTGGCGGCGGCGGCCGCTTCGGCGCGGACCTTGGCCTGCTCCAGCTCCGCCTCGAAGGCTTTGGTGTGAGTGACGTCGCGGACGATGTCGACGATCTCCACCGGCTCGCCCCGGTCGTCCATGACCAGGTGCGGGTTCGCCTCGACCCAGATCCACTGGCCGTCCTTGCGGCGGGCGCGATAGGTCAGGGGTTCATCCAGGCGCGTCTGCTTGCGCTCGACCATGCCGACGATGGCGGCGCCGATCATGGGCAGGTCGTCCGGATGGCACATGTCCATCGGCGTCAGCCGCATGTGCTCTTCGGGGGTGTAGCCGAACACCCGTTCGCACGAGGGCGAGACATACTTGATCACCCCCTCTGGGCTCAGGCGGGCGATCATGTCCGGGGCGTTGTCCGACAGGAAGCGGTGGACCGCCTCGCTCTCGCGGGCGGCGGATTCCGCGCGCTTGAGATCGGTGATGTCGACGCATGTGCCGACGCGGGCGATGATCTTGCCGCTGGCGTCCCGTTCCGCGAATCCCCGGGTCTGGACGTGCCGCACCTCCCCATCGGGCGTGACGATACGCACCGAGGTTTGCTCGACCTCGTCCTGAGCGGTCTCGGCCACGTGCTTCAGCCACGCCGCGCGGTCCTCCGGGTGCACCAGCTCGCTTATGCCCTCGCGCGCCGGCGGCCCCTTGGCCGGATCCAGGCCGTGGATGCGGAACATGCCGTCCGACCATTCGACGCGGCCGCTTTGGCGTTCCGCGCGCCAGAAGCCGATGCCGGTGAGGGCCGCGGCAAGGTCCAACTGTCGGCGCGCGTCCTGGACGGCCGCACGGGCCTTGACCTCGGCGGTGACATCCCGCGAGACGCCATGGACCAGGATGTGGCCCTCGGGGCTGGTCTCGACGCAGTAGTTGGCGTGGAAGTGGATCCATTCGCCGTCGATCTTGCGCACGCGACATTCGAAGGAGCCGCCGCTCATGGTGGCGACGGCTTGCGCCAGGCTGGCCTGCAACCCACCCACGTCGTCCGGGTGAATGAGCTCCATGAACTCGTCGAGCCGGCTGAAATTATCGCCGAGGATGTCGGTCAGGTCGCTGTAGACGTCGGAATCGCCGGTGGACGCATTGTAGGTCCAGGCCCACACGCCGGTCTGGGCCCCAAGCAGGGCGAAAAAGTGGGGAGGCGGTGTCCGCCGCCGCCTAGAGTTCGCCATGCCCCTGACCCCCGGAGGCGGTGTCCAGGAAGCCAGTGTCGCTGGAACTCATTGCGCCATGGTTACCGAGGTTCACGCCCATCCGCGGGTGGAGCGCGGATACCCGCTCTGGCGGCGCCTGGCGGACCCAGAACGCCCGGTCGCTAGTCGCTGAGCGCCCCGCTCGTGCGGCTGACCAGGAAGCCGCCGGGTTCCTGAAGGAAGTCCTCGATCAGGGAGGCCGTGGCCTGGGGACGGTCCTCGGTGATCGAGTGGCCCGCGTCGTAGACGAACACGATAGTGGCCTTGGGCATCAGCTCGCGGTAGCGGCGGGCGAAGCTCGTGGGGATTAGCTCGTCGCGCGTGCCGAACAGGGCCAGGACGGGGCAGGTGATTTCACCCATGCGGCGCTCCAGCGCCTCGTCGACGGGCGGGCCGATCAGGCGGGCGAACAGGGCCGCCTGCTTTGCGCCGATCTCGGGTTCGACGCCCTCCTGCACGACGGGCAGGGTCCAGGTCTCGGGCCGGATGGCCGAGGGGGCGACGAGGATCAGGGTGCGGACGGCGTCAGGCTTCTGGATCGCGGCCCAGAGGGCGAGCTTGGCGCCGAAGGAATGGCCCATCAGGTCGAAGCTCGGAAGGCTGAGGGCGTCGACCGCCGCCATCATGGTCCGCGCAAGCTCGGCCATGTCGCGCGTGCGCCCGTTCACCGGGGACCGGCCGAAGCCCGGCGCTTCGAGCGCGATCACCCGGCGGGTCTCGGCCAGGCGTGCGTGCGCGGGCGTTAGCCGGATTCCGCGGGCGGTATGGAAGAACACCAGAGGCTCGCCGGCCCCCTTTTCCAGCACGCGGATGCGGAATCCGTCCGCCTCGACATGGACCTGGTGAAAGCCGAACGGGGCCTCTTCGGCCGCCTCCTGGGTCAGGACGCCCATCAGTTCAGCTCCCGCACCAGCGGCATCAGCCGGGTCCCGATCAGCTCGATCGATTTCAGCGCCTTGTCGCCGTGCGGCGGGCCGGGGATCAGGTCCAGGACGCCCGCGCCGGTTTCGGCATGGATATGGCGGATCTGCTCGGCCACGGTCTCGGGCGAGCCCACCAGGATCTGGCCGTTCTCGATCCGGGACTTCAGGTCCCCGGAGAAGGCCAGGGCCACGCGGCCCTTCTGGGCCTCGTCCCGGCCGTAGTAGCCGGCGCCGGCGATCACCTCGTCGGTCCGTCGGGTGAGGGCCAGGCTGAGCGAGGCGTTGCGGGCTGCGGCGGAGGCCGCGTTCAGGTCTTCCAGGGCCTGCTCGTCGGTGTCGGCCACATGGCAGGTGACGCGGTAGATGATCTGATCTCCGGTGGGCGACCAGCCGGCCTTCTCGGCCTCGTTGCGGTAATGGCGGCTGGCCTTGGAGGCCAGGGGCAGGGTGGTCACCGCGAAGCCCAGGCCCACTCTGTTCCTGGCGGCGAACTCCCCCGACTCCGGGCTCGATCCCGACATGTAGATCGGCGGATGCGGCGCCTGAACCGGCCGGGGCCAGATCGAGATGGTCTTGTACTGGTAGTAGCGGCCCTGCCAGCCGAAGGGCTCGGGCTCGGTCCAGGCCATCCTGATCAGCTGCAGCGCCTCTTCGAAGCGCCCGCGGGATTCGGCCGGGTTGATGTTGTAGGTGATGTACTCGTTGGGCGT
>CAZTMF010000015.1:0-18032 GCA_964614675.1 uncultured Caulobacteraceae bacterium
CTCTACGCCCAGACCCAGCCCTACCGCTACGCCGTCTTCCTGGCCTCGCACGGCCGCGCCGGCGACGCCCTCGCCCTCTACCGCAGCCTCGCCAAGTCGGGGTCCACGGAGGATCGCAAGTGGGCCTACACCGGCTGGGCCAATGTGCTGATGCAAGGCGGCGACGACGCCGGCGCTGCGGCGATCATCGACGAGGGCATGCGAGCTGGCCTCGACCTCTATCAAACAGGCGGTATGGCCGCACAGAACCTCGCCGACATGCGGCTGGGACATTCACAGGCCGGCTACGACAACATCCGCCTTCAGGAGAAGCTGGGCCGTAACGGAGGCGGCAATCGCATCGTCTCTTCCGAGGTCGCCAAGCGGATCCAGGTCTTCGCGATCGCCTGGTATCGCGGGGACATGCGCCTTGCGGCATCCGAGGCGGCGGCGCTCGGCAATTACGGCCTCGAGGGCCTGGGCGGCGCCATCAACCTGCGCGAGGAGGGTGCAGAGGCCCTGATCCAGGATCACGACGTGACCCACGGATTGCGTCTGGCCGAAAGCGCCGGATCGGGCAGAGGATCGATCAATCTGGTGCCCGCGACCCTGACCGCGTCATATAAGCTCAGCGACTGGTCTTCGCTGGCCATGCAGGCGCAGCAGCTCGAGGACAGCCTTCACAGCCAAGGCACGCCTTCGAAGAACCTGCTCGAGCGGGGCGCACGCCCCTTCCTCGCCATCGCCCATGCGAGGCTGGGCCGCATCGATCAGGCGAAGGCGATCGCCGCTGAACTACCGCTGGATTGCGAACCCTGCCTGTCCGCCCGGGGCTGGGTCGCGACTCTCGCTGGCGATAGGGCCGGCTCGGATCGCTGGTTCGCGGCGCTCGAGCGGATGGCCCCCGAACTTCCCGCCTACGACAGCGACGGGGGCGAGGCGTTGCTTGCCGAGGGCGATCTCGATGCGGCCATCGCCAAGCTCACGATCGCCCACGCCAAGGGCCCCCATTTCGCCGATCCGCTGGAGCTCTGGGGCCAGGCCCTGATGCGCAAGGGCGACCTCGCCGGCGCCATCGCCAAGTTCGCCGAGGCGGACAAGGACGCCCCGAGATGGGGCCGCAATCACCTGATGTGGGGCGAGGCGCTGATGCTGTCAGGCCGCTACGCCGAGGCCCGGTCCCAGTTCGTGGCGGCGAACGGGATGGACCTCAGCCGCCCCGACGGCGCGGCGCTGGCCGTCCTGCTGGAGCGCACCGCCAAGGGGCCGCTGCATGGCTGAGCGGATCGAGGAAGCGCCCGATGAGGAGGTCCAGGAGGCCCTCGACCAGGCCAGTCCGGCCGCCGTGGCCATCGCGCTCGGGCGCACCCGGCGCGGGGGGCCGGCCAAGGGGCTCGACGCCAAGGCCACGGCGTTCCTGGACAAGCAGACCCGCCTGATCGAGCTGCAGACCGAACACCTGCACGAGCAGCGCGAGCTGCAGCTGGCGCACCTGCGCGTGCGCCGCTGGAAGGACCGGCTCTCGCTGGCGCTGCAGACCCTGGGCGTCGTCGTCGGGGCCGCCGTCGCGATCGCCATCGGTGTCATGGCCTGGCAGGCGCACGAGGACCATGGCCTGGTCATCGACGCCTTCTCGGTTCCCCCCGACCTCGCGCGCGACGGCCTCACCGGCCAGGTCGCGGCCGGCCGCTTCCTCGACCGGCTCCAGGCCCTGCAGGCCGCCACCGCCGGGTCCGACCGGCCGAGCCAGTCGTTCCAGAACGACTGGGGTTCGGAGATCAAGGTCGAGATTCCCGACACCGGCCTCACCTTCGGCGAGTTCGAGAAGCTGCTGCGCGAGAAGCTCGGCCACGTCAGCCACGTCAGCGGCGAGGTGATGCGGACGCCCACAGGCATCGCCCTCACCGCCCGCATCGGCGACGAGCCGCCCGAGACCTTCACCGGCGCGCCGGCCGACTTCGACGCCCTGGCCCAGAAGGCCGCCGAGGCGGTCTACCGCCAGAGCCAGCCCTACCGTTTCGCCGAATACCTCGACGAGCACTTCCGCTGGCCCGAGGCCTTCGCGGTCATCTCCGACCTGGCGGCCCACGGCCCGCAAAGTGAACGGGGCTGGGCCTACGCCAAGTGGTCGCTGATGGACGTCAACGATCATGGCGACGTGGCCTCGGCGCGGATCCATTTCGCCGAGGGGCTGGGCGTCTCCCCGGCGTCGGACCTGGAGGACCGGATCAGCCAGATCAGCGTCGCGGTCTGGTCGGGCGACGAGGAGACCAACCTTGATCAGTCCAGGCGCATCTATGTCCTGGGGCTCAAGCGCCAGCCCGACACCAGCCGGGTGTTCTACGACGAGACCAGGCTGCTCAGCCTGGCCTGGCTGAAGTTCACCCTGGCCGACTACCGGAACTCGGCCCTCACCTGGACCAAGGGGTCCAGTCAGTCCTCGAAGTTCCTCGATTTCGGCCTCTCCGGCGCCATGACGGCGACGGCCTACGCCCTGGACCACGATCCCGAGGCCGCGCGCCGGGCGGCGGCCACGGCCGAGCCCGACGAGACGAGCTTCATGTGGCAGGTGGCCTATGGCGCCTTCCCGGCCCTGCCGACCTATTGGCTGGCGGCCGAAGCCGGCGACTGGCCCAGGGCGCTCGCGGACGCACGCCGCATCGACGCCTGGCTAGAGACAAACAGGGCGCAGCGCCCGGTCTACGGCCTGCTGCAGAAGGTCTGGATCCAGCCGCTGGAAGCCGTCGCCCTGGCCCGGTCCGGCGACGTGGCAGGGGCCGGCGTCCTCATCGGGACGACCCCGCTCGACTGCTACCTCTGCCTGCGCGCGCGGGGCCTCATCGCAGCCGAGGCCCGGGACTGGCCGGGCGCCGAGGCCTGGTTCGCCCAGGCCGTGCGGCGCGCGCCCTCGTCGCCCTCCGCCCATGCCGAATGGGGCCGGGTGCGGCTGGCGAGGGGCGACATCCGGGGCGCCATCGCCGAGCTGGCCCTGGCCCACCAGAAGGGGCCGGACTTCGCCGATCCGCTGGAGACCTGGGGCGAGGCCTTGATGCGCCAGGGCGACCAAGCCGGCGCGGCCGGCAGGTTCGCCGAGGCCGACAGGCACGCCCCCCAGTGGGGCCGCAACCACCTGCTCTGGGGCCAGGCGCTGATGCTGGCCGGCCGCTCCGCCGAGGCCCGCCGGCAGTTCGAGACGGCACGGGGCCTCGACCTTTCCAAGCCCGATCGCGCGGCCCTGGAGGTGCTCCTCGCGCGCACCGCGAAAGGCCCGCTTCATGGCTGAGCACGGCGCCGACAACGGACCGATCGAGGAGGCTCCGGCGATGGCGGCGTCCGCCGCTCCCGTCGCCGACGCAGCGGCATTGGCCCTCTCGCTCACGAGGCGCCGCGGTGGAAAGACCGATGCGCGGCTTGACGATTTCCTCGACAAGCAGACCCGCATGCTCGAACTGCAGATGGAGCACCTGCACGAGCAGCGCGGGCTCCAGGTCGAACACCTGAAGCAGCAGGAGAAGCACCTTCGCCTGCGCTATTTCGGCGACCGGCTGCGGATCGGGCTTCAAATACTGGGCATCCTGGGCGGTCTGGCGATCGCCGCCTTCTTGAGTGCGATGGCCTGGAACGCTCATGAGGATCACGGGGTCTCGATCGAGGCCTTTTCAGTGCCCCCCGACCTCGCTCAGCGCGGCCTGACCGGCCAAGTCGTCGCAAGCCAGATCCTGGACCGGCTCGCGACGTTGCAGGCGGCGACAGTGACCGCGCGTCCCGCATCGACCTACGCCAATGACTGGGGCGGCGATATCAAGGTGGAGATCCCCGAGACCGGCGTCTCGATCGGCGAACTCAACCGATATTTGCGGCAGTGGCTGGGCGGAGAGACGCGCATCAGCGGCGAACTTGTGCGTACGCCGGCGGGCCTGGCCGTTACCGCGCGGGCCGACGCGTCTCCTGGCCGGCGCTTCCAAGGAGCCGAAGCCGATATCGACAAGCTCGTCGATCAAGCGGCGGAGGCGGTCTATGCAGACACCCAGCCCTACCGCTACGCCGTCTATCTCGCCTCGATCGGCCATAAGGAACAGGCGTTGGCCGCCTTCGCGCGCTTGGCGACATCCGGAAGGCCGGTGGAACGCGCGTGGGCCTACACTGGATGGGCCTCACTGCTGTGGAAGGACTACAAGTTCCGGCAGGCTGCAGCGGTCGCCCGCAAGGCCCTGGCGATCGACCCACACCTTCAATCGGCCGAGGTCTTCCTGACTTCCTCCGTGTATCAGCTCGGGCGGCTCGAAGAGGCGGTCGAAGGCTCTCGACGGATCGTGGCCTCCCTCAAAGGGCCTTCATTCAATCCGTCTGGCGCTCAGGACCGGGTCTGGGACCTCGTGACCGCAGAGGGCGAGCTGGCCGAGCTCCGGGCGGACTATCCGACGGCGGTCAGGCTTCTCACGCGCGAGCAGCTCGCCATGGAGGGGTTCGCCTACGATATCCGCCAGGATGCCGGCCTGGCGTTGATCGCCAGCCATGACGTCACGGCTGGAGCGCGGCTAATGGTGGGCCTCATCCCCGTGCCCGACGACAGGATTGCGCTCGAGGACTGGAAGTCTGTCACGGCGTCCCTCGACGCGCTCCTGAGGGCGCCGAACTCGGCGCCGATATCCGCCCCTCGTTTCATCGCAATGACCGCGACGGTTTACGCACACGCCGGCCGTCTAGCGGAAGCCCGGGCGCTGCTTTCCGACACGGCGATGGACTGCGCCTGGTGCCTGATGGCCCGGGGACTCCTCGCAGCGCAGCAGCGCGACTGGGCTGCGGTCGACCGCTGGTATGGCGAAGCGGCGCGGCAGACGCCTTCGGTTCCCCTCGCCTACACGGACTGGGGCAAGGCGCTGCTGGAGAAGGGCGACCTCGACGGCGCGATCGACAAGCTGAGCCGGGCGCATCGGATCACGCCTGCCTTCGCAGATCCGCTGGAGCTCTGGGGCGAGGCCCTGATGCGCAAGGGCGACCTCGCCGGCGCCATCGCCAAGTTCCAGGCAGCCGACAAGTCCGCCCCCCGCTGGGGCCGCAACCACATGATGTGGGGCGAGGCTCTGATGCTGTCCGGACGCTACGCCGAGGCGCGGCGGCAGTACGAGATCGCCAGCGGCCTCGACCTCTCCAAGCCCGATCGCGCGGCCCTGAACGTGCTCCTCGCCCGCACTGCGAAAGGGCCGCTGCATGGCTGAGCATGAGGGCCCGGCCGAGGCCGCGAACGATCCGGAACTCCCGCCGATCCCACCGGGGGAGCCCAGCGGCACCGCCGTGGCCCTGGCCCTCGGCAAGGCCGGCCGCGACAAGTCCTTCACCGCCGAGGCGGCCGCGTTCCTGCGCGACCAGCGGCGGATGCTCGCCCTGCAGATGGAGCACCTGCACGAGCAGCGCGCCTTGCAGGTCGAGCACCTGAAGCATCAGGAGCGGCACCTTCGCCTGCGCTACTTCGGCGACCGGCTGCGGATCGGTCTGCAGATGCTGGGCATCCTGGCCGGCCTGACCATCACGGCTTTCGTGGGCGCCATGGCCTGGGACGCCCACGAGGACCACGGCGTCTCGATCGAGGCCTTCTCCGTGCCGCCCGAACTCGCCCAGCGCGGCCTGACCGGCCAGGTCGTCGCCAGCCAGCTGCTCGACAAGCTCGCCGCCCTGCAGGCGAAGACGGTCACCGCCCGGCCCGCCTCGACCTACGCCAACGATTGGGGCGGCGACATCAAGGTGGAGATCCCGGAGACCGGCGTCTCGATCGGCGAGGTGAACCGCTATCTGCGCCAGTGGCTGGGCTCGGAGACACGCATCACCGGCGACCTGGTGAGGACGCCTGGCGGCCTCGCCGTCACCGCCCGGGCCGGCTCCAATGCCGGCGCGACCTTCGAGGGCGCCGACGCCGACCTCGACCGGCTGATGCAGCAGGCGGCCGAAGCCATCTACGCTCAGACGCAGCCCTATCGCTATGCGGTCTATCTGTCGTCGGTCGGAAGGCGCCCGGAAGCCATCGCCGCCTTTTCCCGTCTCGCCCGCGGAGGCGACATGGAAGAGCGCGCCTGGGCCTACACAGGCTGGGCGACAATGTCGCTGCAGGACCGCCAGATGCGCGACGCCGCGCGCCTGGCCGGGGCCGCCCTTCGCCTGAACCCCCGCCTGCACCCGGCCTATCCCGTGCTCGGATTGTCCTGGGCCGCCCTCGACCGCAGGGAGGGCGTCCTGGATCTGACCCGCCGTGAGATCACGCTGATCCAGAGCGGCCGGGCGATCGGGCTGTCGAAACGGGACGCCGCCAGCCGGTTGCGCTTTGTGCAGGGCCTCCAGGCGGAGTTCCTTGGGGACTATCGCCGCGCGATCGAATTGCTCGAGGGCGCGACGGACCCCCTGGATTTCGAAGGGCGCGCGCAGAGCTTTCTGCCCACCCAGCAGATCGAAGGCGCGCTGTTCTCCCAGCACGACGTCACCGGCGCCCTGAGGCTGGATCCCGGTAACGACAAGACCCCGTTGAGCGCCGAGGCGGCGCAAGCGCTTGGCGACTGGGCCTTGGCGGCCGCGATGATCGAGCGCGCGAACGTTCAGTCGTCGTACCAAGAATTCACCCAGCAGTTCGGCCGTTTTGCCCTGGCCTACGCGCGCGCAGGACGCCTCGCCGAGGCGGAAGCGACGCTGGCGCGCCTTCCGCCCGACTGCGACGACTGTCTCGGGGCGCGGGGGCTGATCGCCGCCGCCCGCCACGATTGGCCAGGCGCCGATCGCTGGTTCGCCCAGGCGGTGCGCCAGGCGCCGCCCTTCCCCTTCGCACTCGCGGACTGGGGCGAGGTCCTGATGCGCAAGGGCGATCTCGAGGGCGCGGTCCAGAAATTCGCCGAAGCTCATCGCAAGAGCCCGCACTTCGCCGATCCGCTGGAGCTGTGGGGCGAGGCCCTGATGAAGAAGGGCGACATGGCGGGGGCCGCGGGCAAGTTCCGCCAAGCCGATCCATTCGCCCCGCGCTGGGGCCGCAACCACCTGATGTGGGGCGAGGCGCTGATGCTCTCCGGCCGCTACGCCGAGGCGCGGCGGCAATACGAGATCGCGAACGGCCTCGACCTTTCCAAACCGGACCGCGCCGCGCTGGACGTCCTCCTCGCCCGCACCGCCAAGGGGCCGCTGCATGGCTGACGTCCCATGATCCATTGGAGGTCCGAGGGTGGTCGCGCCTCCCGCCCCTTGACCTTGCTCAATGCCGCAAGCGGCGCCTCGGCCCTTCCCTGAAGGCGATCGCGGCGGCTAGAACTGCCGCTTCAGGCGAGGACACTGACGTGCGGCTGCATCCCACCGGCAAGTTCGACAACTCGGCGAAACCCAGCAACCTGATCCAGGTGAAGCCCCTGGCCGCGGCCATGGGCGCGGAGATCTGCGACGTCGATGTGCCCAACATGACCGACGAGCAGTTCGCCGAGGTCCGCGACGCCCTGTTCCGGCACAAGATGATCTACTTCCGGAACCAGAAGCTGAGCCATGCCGACCAAGAGGTGTTCAGCCTGAGGTTCGGGCCCTTCGCCGAGGACGCCTACACCTCGGGCGTGCCGGACCACCGCAACGTCCATCCCCTGATCAAGGAGGCGGACGACAAATCCAAGCACGTGTTCGGCGAAGGCTGGCACACGGACTCGCCGTTCCTGCCCGAGCCGCCCTCGGTGACCATCCTGCGCTCGATCCAGATCCCGCCCTACGGCGGCGACACCATCTGGTGCAATTCCGCCCTCGCCTACGACATGCTGAGCGACACCTACAAAGCCATGATCGCCGGCCTGAAGGTGCACTTCTCCATGCGCGACGTACTGAAGTCGGTGCAGGAGAACTCCGAGACCCGGGACAACCCCATGGGCAAGCTGGCGGCGACCAAGGGCGCGGCACAGCTGTCGGACGACCTGCTGCGCAAGATCAAGGGCAACGTCCACCCCATGGTGCGCACCCATCCGGTGAGCGGCGAGAAGGCCCTCTACGTCGATGGCTCCTACGCCGTCGGCATCGACGGCATGACCGAGGAGGAGGCGCGGCCGATCCTGGACTTCCTGGTCGAGCACCTGGTCCAGCACGCCTTCACCTGCCGGCTGCGGTGGGAGCCGGACATGCTGGTGGCCTGGGACAACCGCCTGTGCGTGCACCAGGCCTTCAACGACTACCAGGGCTTCCGGCGCGAGATGTACCGCACCACCGTGGTGGGCGAGCGGCCGACCTGACCCCTGGGCAGACCTATTTGCTGCCTTTGCCGAAGGCGTAGCTCACGGTGACTCCGCCCGAGAACTGGTCGCGCTTTCCCGCCACCTGGACGATGGGGCTCGCCGCCGCCTCCGAGGACAGCCTGTGGTAGCCGACGTCGAAGGTCGTGCGCAGGCCGCCGACCAGTCGATATGATACGGCCGCTTCCACGCCCTTGTAGCGCTCGCCGGCCCCCGGCTCGTAAGCCCTGTCGATCAGCGGGCTGCGGGCCGCCTCGATGGTGGTCACGCCGAAATAGCGGTCCATGTAGTGGCGATCGCCGTAGCCGAATCGCGGGCCGACCGAGACTTCGAAACGCTTGCCCGGGTAGATCAGGTCGACGCCGGCGTCCCCCACCCAGCCGTAGTGCCCCACCACGCCGCGGCGGGCCTCCACGTGCCCTCTCAGCCAGTTGGCGGGCCAGAGATTCAGGAAGGCGCCGGGCTCGACCGCCCAATCGATCTTGTCGAGGCCGGTCAGCTTGCCTTCGTCGCCCCGGGCGTAGCGGAAGCGCACGGCGGGGCCAAAGGCGATGTATTTCGAGGACAGCAGGGAGATGGAGGAGCTGTCGTCCGGCGGCGAGAACCGGTAGGGGCTGTCGGCGCGGCGCAGGCTGAAGGTGGGCGACGGCGCCAGCACGTCGTGGCCGGCCCCTTCATAGGGCGGCGTCACAGCCAGCCGGCCCCCGATCGTGACGATCCAGCCCTCGGCGTGGGCCGCTCCACCCGCCAGGCCGAAGAAGACAAGTCCGAGCACCAGTCCACGCATACGCTTAAGCCCTCCAGTGGCTTCACAGCGCGAACGTGGCTTTAGAATTTGCGTTCCACGCGGAGGCAGGGCCGAAGCAATCCCCTGCCGATTTGGCGCCGACAGAGGCTGCGAAGACACGCCGGAACTTAGGCTCGCCCGGATCGCTTGCTCAGCTGAACCTTTGTCAGCGGCGATCCCCATGTCCGATCCTGAAGAGACGCCGCCGAACCTTCCCGCGCATATCCAGTCCACCATCCAGACGATCGCGGACATGCAGGCGCGTCATCGGCGCAACGCGACGCCGAGCCAGCGAGCCTTCGCGGTCATGGCCGGGATCGTCGCGCAGGCGCATTTCATCGGCGTGCTCACCCTGGCGATCGTGCTTTGGACAGGCGGCAACCTGATGGCGCCACGCCTGGGCTTCCAGCCCTGGGACCCGCCGCCGTTCTACTGGCTGGAGGGCGCCGTCTCGCTCTCGGCGCTCTACACCACCGTCATCATCCTGATCGCCCAGAAGCGGGAGGATCAGCTCTCGGCCCTTCGCGAGCAGCTGACGCTGGAGCTGGTGATCCTGGGAGAACAGAAGAGCGCCAAGGCGATCGAACTGCTGGAGCTGCTGCGGCGCGACCTGCCGTCCGTGCCCAATTCCTCCGACCCGGAAGCCTCGGCCATGTCCAAGCCCGCCGACCCGATGTCGGTCGCCGACGCACTGATCGAGAGCCATGAATCCGAGGCGTTCGCCGAAGCCGGGAGCGCGTGGCCCGAAGGCGATCCGTGACCTGACGCTGCCCGTCAGGACAGGACGAGGGCGTCCCGGTCCGACATGGCCTGGGCCATGGCGTCGAACAGCAAGGTCATGTCGACCGGCTTGTGCACCAGGCGATCGGCGCCCGCGGCCTTGGCCCGTTCGTCGAGATCGAGGCTCGCATCGGCCGTGACCAGCACCACGGGCATGCCGGCGCGGTCGTCGGACCTGGCGCGGATGGACTCGATGGCCGAAAGGCCGTCCATTCCGGGCATCCTGAGGTCCATCAGGATGACGTCGAAGCGCTCGGCGTCGATCATCCTGAGCCCGGCGGCGGCGTCGGACGCTTCGGACATGTCGATGCCCGAGGCGCCCAGCATCACGGCCACGACCTGCCGGTTCACCGGCTCGTCGTCGACGAAGAGAACGCGCACCGCTTGGCTCCCAGGCCTGAGGTCAGAACGCCAGCTTGTAGCGGTAGCCGACCATGTAATCGTTGCGAGCCCCCAGCCCGAACTGGTCAGTATTGACCCCCGCCCGCATGAAGACCGAAGCCTCCGCGTCGTTCCGGAGCACCCGGCCGTAGAACAGCTCGGCCGCGAAGGGCGTCTTGCCGTTCGAGGCGCTGGCGCTCTCGACCACCTGGCCGAGCTGGCCGGTCTGGCGGTCCACCACGCCGAAGTCGGTGTACTGGACCTGGCCGGAGACCACCTGCATCGGCTTGGACAGGGTCAGGCGCACGCGGTCGTTGGCGGCGAACAGGCCGGCCTTGGTCACCGCGATCTCGGCGGCGTTGGAGGTCAGGCCGCCCGGCGCGGTCGCCAGCAGCTGGCCGGCCCCGGAGGCGGTGTTGGCCACCGTCGCCGAGCCGCTGAGCATCAGGCCGTGAGTCAGGTTCACGTCGACGCCGAAGCTGGCGGCCCTGGTGGTCGAGCCGGCGTCCAGCGCCCCGGGCTGCAACGACTGCACGCCCAGAAGGCCGGAGTTCTCGAACAGCCGCGTCATCGAGGCGTGCAGCACCACGTGCTTGCCCGCCGCATAGTCGAGGCCGAAGTTCTCGGCGTTGGCCCCATAGACCTGGCCCGGCAGGCCGGTGGCGCCGGCATAGGCGAGCGGTCCCAGGAGCTGCGGATCGCGGACGCTGCGCCGGTCGGTGGCGCCGAAGCTGACCGTCAGGTTCTTGACCGGCGACACCCGCATATTGGCGTAGGCGCCGCCCGAGGCCAGGCCCAGCAGCGGATTGGCGCCGCCGCGGCCGAGCTGGAAGTCGGCGCCCCCGGTCAGGCCCGGCTGGCCGCTCAGCGCCGCAGCGCCGTCGCCGAAGCCGAACTGCATGGTCTGGCGAGCGCCCACCAGGGCGAAGTCCATGCTCACAGGCAGGGTGTGCTGGCTGAAGCCATAGGTCGGCTGGACCGCGTTCATCCGCACCCGCAGCTGGGCGTCGCCGAACTGGCCCATGGACTGGCTGGTCGCCATGAAGTTGGCGGTCGCCGGTTCGTAGCCGCTGGAGGCGAACTGCGCCCCGCCGGCGACCCAGGACTTCAGGGACCCGGTCAGGTAGCTCTGGAACATCTGCTGCCCGGCCATGGACGCCACGTTCTGGCCAACCAGGCTGGAGGCCAGGGGGATCTCGAAGTCGCGGTAGGTGTTCCCGATCTTCTCGAGCGCCGTGTAGTAGAGCTTGGACGAGTTCCAGGCGGACTGATTGCCGGTCTGCACCTGGGCCACGACCTGGTTGACCGACACCAGCGAGGGCAGCGAGATGCCCAGGACCGACTTGTTCTGCACATAGACCAGGTTGCGCCAGTCGAGCGGGGCCTGCGAGGCGGCGATGTTCAGCTCGCCCCAACCGTAGACCGGGTCGGGGCCCGAGCCGGTGTAGCCCGCCGAATGGATCGGCGTCGCCGACTGAAGCAGGATCGAGACCGTCTCGTTCGGATAGTTGGAGAGCCACGGCCAGCGCGCTTCGAGCAGACCGATGGCGCCGGTCACCAGGGGCGCGGCCAGCGAGGTGCCGGTCTGGCGCGAGACGCCGCCCTGGCCGTCGGAGACCAGGATCAGCTCGCCCGGCGCCACCAGGAAATGGTTCTTCAGGGGATCGCAGGCGCCCGACGAGGTGTCGGTCAGGCAGGCCTCGCCCGGCGTGTTGGAGAAGTTCGAGATGGTCCCATCCAGGCCCACCGAACCCACCACCAGCAGGGTGGGGTTCTTGGAGAAGTCCCAATTGATGTTCGAGGGCTGCACGACGCCTTCGTTGCCGGCGGCGACCACCAGGATCGAATATTTGGCGCTGCCCGACGCCAGGGCGGTGTTCCAGCCCGGGCTGAGGGTCCAGCCCGGCTCGCCCAGCGAGGCGTTGATCACGCCGATGTTGGACCCCGAGGGAGCGATCTTGGCCACGCCGCCCAGCGTCACCGTGAGCGAACTCAACAGCGGGATCTGGTTCAGCAGCGGCGAGAGCGCGCCCAGGAGGTTGTTCACCGGCCCGGTGCTCTTCTGGAAATAGCCCTGGGCCAGGGTGTCGACGCCCTTGCCGACGTCGGTCCAGTTGGTGGTGCCGGTGGAGTCGTAGGGGTCGTAGACGGTGATCTTGGCGTCGCCGGCCGGCATCACGCCCATGATGCCCGAGCCATCGATCGAGCTCTCGATCAGACTGCCCACGGCCGCGCCGTGGCCGTCGCCGAAGACGCCGGTGCCGTATTGTAGCACCGTGCCCTTGGCGTCCTTGGTGTTGTTGGTCACGGTGAAGTCGAGCATGCCGACAGTGACCGGCTTCTGGCCGCTGGCGCCGTCACCCTCGATCTGGCCGAGGGCCGGACTCCAGCCGGTGGACCCCATCCACCAGTCGACGTGGCCCGCCCCGGCGAAGCCCATCAGGCCGTCGTACCAGTCGAGCAGGAACATCGCCTGGGTGTTCGGGTCGACGTTGGCGAGGGAGCCCGGATTGGACAGGTCGATGCCGTACTTGGCCAGCATGCCGTTGGCGAAGCCGCTGGCGAAATCCTGCTTGGTCGCCTTCAGGACTTCCGGGCTCCAGAAGTTCGAGGAGTCGCTGACCACGCCCCGCAGCATCTGCGCGACGTTGGCATAGTCCGAAGCGGTGGAGGCGGCGCCCCAGGCGGTCAGCAGGGTGTTGTACTTCGCGCCTTCGGTGTTCCAGAACGCGCCGACCTGGGCGCCGTCATAGGTGTTGTGGTCGTCGACGTAGCCCTTGAGATCGCCCCAGAAGCTCTGGTCCACCGTCGCGGCGAAAGGCTTCAGATTGCCCCAGAAGGCGCTCGTGTCGCCCCAGAACGGGCGGATGTTCCCATAGAAGGGACGCAGGTTCCCGTAGAACGGCCGGATGTTGCCATAGAACGGACGGATGTTCCCGTAGAACGGCCGGATGTTGCCGTAATAGGGCTTCACCGCCTGCTGCGCGTGCGCCACGCCGGTCAGCGCGGCGAGCGACACGGTCGCCACGGCGGCGCGCTTGAGCATGTTCCTTGCGGACTTGAGAGCCATCTTGTTTTGCCCCACCCGAAATTCCATTCGGCATGGGACCTGATAAAGGCTTAGTCCTACAAACTCTCAAACGAACGCAGTAAACCCGCGTTAGGCATGCGGTGTATCGAATTGAGACTTAGAATAGTCTCGAGATATTCAGTTTAGACGCATACTGGACTGAATCATCTTCAGCCGATGCTCGCCGTCACGCCCCGGGGGCGGCGTCACCTTCGGGACACACCCGCCGCATTGTCGCGCATGACTCCGGAACGCGCGCGGCCCTGCCGAGTTTGAGCTTTGGAACCTAGCTCCGCCGCCGAGGCCGCCCCATGATCGAACAGTTCATCCCGCTCTACTGCGTGCTGGTCGGCGGCGCCTTCGCCGCGGGCGTGGCCGCGATCCAGATGTCCCACAGGCTGATCATGCAGACCGCCCGGGCGCGGGCTGTCCCGCCAGCGCAACCCACCGACTAGAGTGGGTTTGAGATCACGCTGAATCACCAAGCTCCGCTCATCCCGGCGAAGGCCGTGACCCAGGACAAGTGACGCCGCGGGCGCCGCAAGAATCTGTAGCGGCTCCGCCGTGACCTATTGCGGATGTCCCGGTTCTGACCTGTCCTGGGTCCCGGCCTTCGCCGGGATGAGCGGGAAAAATGGGCAGACTGCCAACCTAAACCCAACGCGCTCCAAGCTCCGGCCTCAGCCCTTGTCGCGCATGATCCGGCCCTGCTCGCGCTTCCAGTCGCGCTCGGCGGTGGCGGCGCGCTTGTCGTGGGCCTTCTTGCCGGTGGCCAGCGCCAGCTCCAGCTTCACCCGGCCCTTGTCGTTGAAATAGAGCTTCAGCGGAGCCAGGGTGCGGCCATCGCGCTGCACCGCCCCGATCAGCTTGTCGATCTCCTTGCGGTGCAGGAGCAGCTTCCGCGGCCGCTTGGGCTCGTGGTTGAAGCGGTTGGCCGGGCCGTATTCGGGGATGTTGGCGTTGATCAGCACGATCTCGCGCCCTTCGACCGCGGCGTAGGACTCGGCGATGTTGGCCCGCCCGACCCGCAGCGACTTCACCTCGGTGCCGGTCAGCTGAAGTCCGGCTTCGTAGGTGTTCTCGATGAAGTAGTCGTACCGCGCCCGCCGGTTCTCGGCGATCAGCTTGCCACCGCTCATGACCAGTTGATTTCCGCGGCCCTGAGCGCCTCGAGCACCTGAGCCCGGGCCACTTCCGAGCAGGGCGCCAGCGGCAGGCGGACGTCTTCCTGGCAGAGACCCATCCGCGACAGGGCGAACTTGGTCGGGGCCGGCGAGGCGTCGGCGAAAAGCGCCTTGTGCAGGTGGATCAGCTTGTCCTGCCAGGCCAGGGCGCTCTTGAAGTCGCCGGCGAGACAGGCGTCGATCAGGGCCGACATGCTCTCGGGCGCGACGTTCACGGTCACCGAGATGCAGCCATGGCCTCCGTGGGCCATGTAGCCCAGGGCGGTGGCGTCCTCGCCCGACAGCAGCACGAAGTCCTCGCCGCACATCCGGCGCATCAGGCTGGGCCGCGCCATGTCGGAGGTGGCGTCCTTGATTCCGACGATGTTGGGCAGCCTGGCCAGGCGCGCCACGGTCTCGGTGGAGATGTCGACGCTGGTGCGGGCAGGCACGTTGTAGAGCACCACCGGCAGGTCGACCGCGTCGTTGATGGCGGCGAAGTGCCGATAGAGGCCCTCCTGGCTCGGCCGGTTGTAGTAGGGCGTGACCACCAGGGCGGCGTCGGCGCCCACTTCCTTGGCATGGCGCACCAGGCCGATCGCTTCCTCGGTGGAGTTCGAGCCGGCGCCGGCGATGACCGGCACGCGGCCGGCGGCGGTCGCCACGCACAGCTCCACCACCCGGCGATGCTCCTCGTGGCTCAGGGTCGAGCCTTCACCCGTCGTGCCCACCGGCACCAACGCTTTAACCCCACCTTTGATCTGGCGCTCTACAAGACCGCGGAAGGCGGCCTCGTCGATGGCGCCGTCCTTGAATGGGGTGACGAGCGCCGGAATTGCGCCCTTGAAGCGGGGTCGAGCCATGCGTGCAACAAGCCGTGATCAGTCGCCGCAGGGTGTTGCGGCCTCAGGTGTAGCGGACAATATGGCCCACGGCGGCCCGCTCGCAACTGCGCGGCCGGACGGGCGTGGCAGGCCCGGGGAGTGTGGTGTGAAGTCGTTGGTCCGTAAGGCGTCCCTGGCGGGAGCCTGCCTTATCATCTTCGGCGTCGCCGACGCCCAGGTTTCTCCGCAGGGCGGCGCCTCCACGGTCGAGGTGCAAACCCCTCCCCTCGGCTACACGCCCTCGCCCTCGGCCGACGAGGTCTCCAACCTCCGCGAGGCCCTGCGCGCCGCCGAGAGCGGCGACGTCGGCCGCGCCGATTCGCTGAGGTCCGGGCTCTCCGACCCTGTCGGGCGCAAGCTCGTGCTCTGGGCCATGGCCGACTCGGCCGGGTCGTCGATGTCGTTCTTCCAGCTCGACCAGGCCCGCCGCGACCTCTGGGGCTGGCCGCGCTCCGGCCGCCGCCAGGCCGCCGCGGAGAAGCAGCTGGAGGCCCAGGCCATGTCGCCCCAGGCGGTGATCGCCTGGTTCAAGGGCGACCAGCCCCAGACGCCCGAGGGCGCCATGGCCCTGGCCGCCGCCGACCGGGCGCTCGGCCATATCGACGACGCCCGCACCCTGATCAGGCGGTTCTGGCGCGAGGAGCCGTTCGAGGCCGATCCCCAGCGCCAGATGCTGGCCCGCTTCAACGACCTCCTGACCATCGACGACCATGTCCGCCGCGCCGACATGCTGCTCTACGGCCAGCAGGGGCCCGCGGCGCGCGACATGCTGGTCCTGCTGCCGCCCGAGCAGCAGACCCTCGCCCGCGCCCGCATGGGCTACCGCCAGGGCGATTCCAGCGCCGCGTCCCTGGTCCAGAACCTGCCCGCCAGCCTGCAGGACGATCCGGGTCTCGCCTTCGAGCGCGCCAAGGCCCTCGTGAAGCAGAGGGACGGCGTCGTGGCGCTAGGGCAGCTGGGCCGCTTGACCAAGACCCCGCCCAGCGACGAGGCCGCCGCCGCGATCTGGCCGGTGCGCAAGGGGCTGATCAACGCGGCCCTGTCGACCCGCAACTACCAGGCCGCCTATCAGGCCGCGGCCGAGAACGGCATGAGCACCGGCGTCGACTATACCGAGGCCGAGTTCTTCGCGGGCTGGATCGCCCTCACCAAGCTGCACGACCCCGCCAGGGCCGATCAGCACTTCGCCCACATCCAGGCGGTCGGCGCCTCGCCGATCACCCAGGCCCGCGCCCTCTACTGGCGCGGCCGCGCCGCGGAAGCCGGCGGCGACGTCATCGGCGCCCAGGACATGTACGCCCAGGGCGGCAAGTTCATCACCACCTTCTACGGCCAGCTCGCGGCCCAGAAGGCGGGGATCACCTCGATCGACCTCGGCCACGATCCGGCCCCGACGCCGGCCGACCGGGCCCGCTTCGAGGGCCGCGAGATGGTCCGCGCCGCGCGCCTCCTGGCCCAGGTCGGCGACCGCCAGCTGCTCCGGCCCTTCGTGCTGGGGATCGCCGAGGACCTGCCCAACGCGGAGGAGTACGCCCTCTTGGTGGACTTCGCGAAGACCTACGGCGAGCAGGACCTGTCCATGCGGGTGGTGCGGGCCGCCGCACAGCGCGGCTACATCCTGCCCGACCGCGGCTATCCGGTGCTGGCCTCGACGCGGATCGAGGGCGGGGCCGAGCCGGCCTTCTCCCTGGCCATCGCCCGCCAGGAGAGCAACTTCGACCCCTCGGCCCGCTCCAACGTCGGCGCGCGCGGCATGATGCAGCTGATGCCGAGCACCGCCGCCATCCTCGCCCGGAGGATGGGCGTCTCCTATTCGGCCGAGCGGCTCTACGACGCCGACTACAACGTCAAGCTGGGCTCGACCTATCTGCAGAAGATGATCGACGACATGGGCGGCTCCTACGTCATGGCCGCCGCGTCCTACAATGCCGGGCCCAACCACATGGGCGACTGGACCTCGATCTGCGGCGACCCGCGCACCGCCTCGGGCGACCCGCTCGACTTCATCGAGTGCATCCCCTTCTCGGAGACGCGCAACTACGCCATGCGCGCCATGGAGACGATGGAGGTCTACCGCGCCCGCCTGAACGGCGGCCACGCGCCCCTGACCCTGGCCCAGGACCTCAAGCGCGGCGGCTATGCGCCCGTCCCGACGTCGTTAATCGCCGGCGGCGCATCCCCCGCCAACGAGGGACAGACCGCCCTCGCCGCCTCCAGCTCGCCGGCCACGGCGACGAAGTAGACCGGATCGCCGCGCGAAGCGGCCGGCGTCTCCGGCGGGAGCGGCTTCGCTTTGTGGGGCCACAGGTCTAAGAGGTGTGCGTCCATGACCGCCCCTCTGCCACTACATCCTGACGCGGCGCTCGGCCTGGCGCTGGCGCTGATCGCCTCTTCCACTGTCCCGTTGGTGCTTCTGGACGGCGACCTGAACGTCGTCGCGGTCAGCAGGTCGTTCTGCCAGGCCTTCGAAATCGACCTGGCCAGCGCGCCCGGACGCTCGATATTCGAGCTGGGGGCCGGCGAATGGGACGTCCGCCAGCTGCGCGGGCTGCTCACGGCCACCGTCGATGGTCACGCCGATATCGACGCCTATGAGATGGACCTCAAGCGCGGCGGAAGGGAGACGCGGCGTCTCGTGGTGGGCGCCCGCAAGCTGGACTATGCCGACGCGGAGGTCGTTCGCGTCGTCATGTCGGTATCGGACGTCACGGACGCCCGGGTCAGCCAGAAGCAAAACGACGATTTGCTGCGCGA
>CAZTMF010000016.1:0-1966 GCA_964614675.1 uncultured Caulobacteraceae bacterium
TGAGCTTGGCCCAGGCGACCTGGGGGTGGGTGCGGATGCCGAGGCCGCAATCGGTGCCGGCCATGACCCGCTCGCGTCCGACGATCCGTGCAAAGCGCATCAGGCGCTCGGCGATCAGCTGGGGATGCTCCACCACGGGGGTGCAGTGGCTGATCACGCCGGGGATCAGGATCTTGTCGTCCGCGAGCTTCACGTCCCGCCAGACGAGGTACTCGTGCTCGTGGCGCCCGTTGGCCGCCTCGAACAGATAGGCCTGGGCGTTCACCTGCAGCATCAGGTCGACGATGTCGGCCATCGGGATGTCGTGCGAGTGCGGCCCGGGCCAGGACCCCCAGCAGAGGTGGTAGCGCACCCGGTCGGCCGGTATGCCCTCGAGAGCATAGTTCAGCGCCTCGACCCGGGGCGCGCAGTACCGTCGGTAGGCTTCCAGGCCCATCTTGTGGCCGATCCGGTCCCAGAGGGCGGCCAGCCAGGCGTCGTCGACCTGGAGCAGCAGGCCCGCGTCGATGATCATCCGGTATTCGACCCGGATGGCTTCGGCGAGGGCGGCGATGAACTCGTCCTCGGTCTTGTAATAGTCGTTCCGGCGGCCCTGCAGCAGGCTGAGCGGCGCGGTGGAGGTGAGGAAGGCGTCGCTGCGCGGCGTGTCGCCGAGAGCGCCGACCAGGAGGTCGATCTCGCGCTGGAGCAGGGCCTGGCCCTTGTAGGTGACCGGTCCCGTGCAGGCGAGGTCGCCGGCCGCCCGGCCGGGCCCGCCGCCCATGCGGTCCTTGTAGTAGTCGGCGAAGTCGAGCCAGTCCTGGGCCGGCGGCAGCACCGGCGCGCCGCCGGCGGGGATGGGTTCGAAGCCGCCGAACCGCTCGTGGATGTAGGTGACCCAGATGCCGCCCTTGGTCAGCTCGCCCTCGTTGATGATGTCGACGCCGGCGTCCTTCTGTCCCCGGACGACCTCCTCGACCGCGACTTTCAGCTGCGCGTCGGTTATCGCCGCGAAGCGCTCGGGGTCGATGTATTCCGGCGTCTGCAGGCTGCCGACGTGGGTGGTCAGGATCCGGTCGATGCTGGCTCTCATGGGCCTCGCTCCCTAGGCGTCCATCTCTTTCCCGGCGGTCTCCTTGGTGGCGAAGAGCCAGAGCAGGGCGACGGTCGCGGCCGAGAGGCCGAAGATCAGGAACACCGGGCCGATCGAGCCGGTGGAGGCCAGCACCAGGCCGACGATCAGGGGCGTGGACATCGAGGCGGCTCGCGCCAGGCTCGAGGAGAAGCCGAGCGCCGTGGCCCGCACGCTCGTCTCAAAGACCTCGGACGTATAGGGCCAGAGCACCATCGATCCGATCGAGCCGCCGATCGAGCCGATGATGGTCAGGGTGACGATCAGCCACTCCGGGCCGCCGTGGCCCACCTGGGTGAGGCTTAGGAGCGCGGCGCCGCCCAGGGCCGTGCCCAGGATCACCGGCGGGCGACGGCCCACCTTGTCCAGGATCTGACGCAGCACCAGGGGGACGAAGAAGATGAAGATCGAGCCCAGGGCGTTGTACTGCAGCGCCTTGGCCAGGGGGATGTGGAAGTTCGAGACGTAGATCGACGGCACCCAGGTCACCAGGCCGAAGGACACCAGCGAGGTCAGCAGCCAGAGCAGCGAGGTCAGGATGGTCAGGCGCCTGAGGCGAGGCGACAGCAGCACAGAGGCCGGCGGGGCCTTGGGGGTGGGCGGCGCGGCCGCCGCGTCCTTCTCGGCCGGATGTCCGCCCAGGCGCCTCAGCCCCTCGACGGCGGCCTGCACCCGGCCATGCGCCGCCAGCCAGCGCGGCGATTCCGGGATCCTGAACAGCATGGGCGTGAGCAGGAGCGGCAGGGCGCCCAGCATATACATCGGCCGCCATCCGAAGGCGGGCACGATGTAGGCGCTGGACAGGGACGCCAGGCCGAAGCCGGCCAGCATCAGGAACTGGTAGGTGCCGAAGAA
>CAZTMF010000016.1:2066-17719 GCA_964614675.1 uncultured Caulobacteraceae bacterium
TCCAGCATCCAGGCCTTGGCGATCGAGGGCAGGGTGAAGGAGATGACCACGCTGTCCCAGGAATCGAACAGCATCATCAGCCCGAACAGATAGGGGATCAGGCCCCGCAGCTTCCACTCGCCGGGGCCATTCAGAGTGGCGTTCAGCCAGGAGGACGCCGCCATGGATGCGGGCGCGGCCGCTTCGGTCATGGACGTGTCCCCTCGTAGATCGCGGCGGCGTTTCCGTGGAAGAACAGGGCCCGTTCGGCCTCGGTCAGCTTCGCCGCAGCCTCGCGAGCGGCGCCTGCCATCTCGGCATAGGCCCCGCCGCTCTGGCCGATGTCCGACCCCCAGACCAGGCGGTCGGGACCATGGAGGTCCGTCAGTCTACGGACGAAATCGGCCAGCGGGATATTCGCTTCGCGCAGCCGGTCGATGCAGATCTGGGTGAACTTGAAGGAGACATTCTTGCGGGCCGCCAGGGCGGCGACATTGCCGGTCAGGCCGTAGTCCGGCGCGCCCGGCGCATCCACGTCGAAGCCCTTCTCGCGCCCCCAGACCACCTCGGGGGTCGAGCCATGGCCGCAGCCCACGTGGTCGACGATGATCGGCAGCTCGGGGAACAGGTCGGCCACCAGGCCCAGCGCCGGAATGGCGTAGGGCAGGTGGTAGTGGAAGAAGATGATGGCCACCGGCAGGCGATGCCTGGCCGCCGTCTCCCAGAATTTCATCGCCTGGGGCGAGTTGAACCAGGCGGTGTCCATCTCCCAGGGGCGAACCTGGCACAGCCGCGCCCCGCCGAGGCCCTTGTCCGTGATCAGCCCTTCCACGATGTCGGGCGTGGCGGGATCCTGGGCGTCGAACACCCCCACCGAGACGAAGCGGTCCGGCCGGGCGAGCGCACAGTCGACCGCATAGCTGTTGTCGTAGCCGTAGAGGTGCGCCCGCTGCACGAGGCAGGCGCGGGCCACGTCGCTGGCGTCCATCCAGTCCAGCAGCATCTCGCCGGTGACCGACGGAGGCATCTTGGGGATCTCGCTCTGGCCGCGGAGCAGTCCGGGCGGATAGCGGGCGGGATCGTCGGCGATCGGGTGCGCGTGGGTGTCGAACAGACTCATCTGGTCCTTTCCCCGGGCGCGCCGCTAGGCCGGGACCGAGGCCCTGGCCTCGTCTGGCCAGTAGACCGGCGTCGGCAGGCCCTCCATGCGGGCCTTGATCTGCAGGGCCAGGTGCAGGGAATGGAAGCGCGACTGGGCCAGGTTGCCGCCCTGGAACCATAGGTTCGGCTGGCGCGTGGGCTTCCACATGTTGCGCAGCTCGCCCTCCCAGGGTCCGGGATCGCCCCGCGTGCCCGAACCAAGTCCCCAGCAGGGGCCGACCCTGGCCTCGACTTCGGGCGAGATCAGCTTGGCCGCCCATTCGCTCATCGGCCGATAGCCGGTGGCGTAGACGATCAGGTCGGCCGGCAGGAGCTCGCCGTCGGCCATCCGCACGCCGTCCGGCTCGATCGCCTCGATCTCGCCCGAGCGGACGGCGATCTCGCCCTCGATGATCAGGTCCGAGCCGCCGACGTCGATGTAGTAGCCGGCCGCTCGCCGCCAGTAGGCCATGAAGAAGCCGGACTCGTCCTCGCCGTAGGAGAGCTGGAAGCCGCTCCTGCCCAGCTTGTCGTAGAACTCCGCGTCCAGGCCGCGGATGTAGCTGGTCCCGGCGATCTGGATCCCCGTCTTCAGTCGGAACGGCGTCACGGCGTCCAGCAGGTCCGCCGCCTCCGTCGGGATCTCCTTGCGGGCATAGGGGATGTCGCCGCTGAGATTCCGCATGGTCTCGGCGCGCACCACGATGGTCGGCGAACGCTGGATCATGGTCACCGAGGCGGCGTCGTTCTCCCAGAGGTCCACGCAGATGTCGTGGGCGGAGTTGTTGGAGCCGATCACCACGCAGCGGCGGCCGGTCATGTCCTCGCCGCCCGGATGGTCGCCGGAGTGATAGCTCCGGTCCTTGAAGGTCTCGGCGCCGGGGACGTCCGGGACGTACTTGCCGCCCGAAAGGCCGGTGGCCAGCACCAGCTGGGCGGGGCGTAGCGTCAGGGTCCGGCCGTCGCGCTCGACCTCGACCTCCCATTCGCCCCTGGCTTCGTCGAACCGGGCCGTCTTGCAGACGGTGGAGCTCCAGACGTCCAGCTCCATGACCTTGGCGTAGGCCTCGAGCCAGTCGCCCATCTTGTCCTTGGAGGTGTAGAGCGGCCAATGATCCGGGAACGGAAGATAGGGGAAGTGGTCCAGCCAGATCGGGTCGTGCAGGTAGAGGGTCTTGTAGCGCTTGCGCCAGGCGTCGCCCGGCCGCTCGTGGGCGTCGATCACCAGGGTCGGGACCCCGAGGCGCTTCATGCGGGCGGCCAGGGCCAGGCCGTTCTGGCCCCCGCCGACGATCAGGCAATAGGGCTGGCGCTCATGGCCCAGAGTCCTGGCCTGGTCCTCGCGGTCGTCGAGCCAGGTCCGGCGTTTGCGGACCGCCTTGTGCACCAGACCGTCGATGCGGTTGCGTCCCGCCGGCTCCTCGAAGCCCTTCAGCTCGACCATGGCGGTGAGCAGGGTGACGCAGAGTCCGTCCTTGAGCTCGACATGGCCCTTGCACCGGGCCGCCGTGGTCTCGAAGTCGAACCAGCCTTCGTCGCCGCCTGGCATGGCCGGATCCAGTCGGAAGGCCGTGGCCGAAACCAAGGGTCCCTGCCGGCGCGCCATGTCGGCGACGGCGTCCGGCCCCTCGAGGGTGACGATGTTCCAGGTGAAGGCGACGAGGTCGCGCCAGTAGCACTCCTCGGCGAACAGGCTGCGCCAGTCGGTGGCCTCTGGCTGGGCGAGGGCGGATTGGAAGCGGGCCAGCCACGCGCCGTGGTCCACGATCGCCGTCATCCCCTCCCTCGGCTTCTTTGAACTCGTGCGCCGCTCGGCAAACTGTGTATCGGCGGGGTTCGGGAGCGTCTACAAAAATGAGAACATCGTCATGACAGGCGATATTGTCGGGGCGAACGCCGAGGGGAGACGACCTGGATGAGCAGAATACCCTATCCCGAGATCGCCGACCTGTCGGAGGCCAAGCGGGCCTTCGTCGCCGCCCCGGCCCATCGCCTTCTGAACGTCGTCCGCATGGCGCTGCATACCCCGGACGGCCTCTGGGAGCGGCAGAGCGCCCTCTCGGCCGCGACGGTGACCATGTCGAACATGGACCCGATGCTGCGCGAGGTCCTGATCCTGACCGTCGCCCATCTGTCGGACAGCGAATACGAGCTGTTCCACCACGTCTCCATCGCCGGCAATCTCGGGATGAGCGAGGCGGCGATGAAGGCCATCGAGCGCGGCGATTACGTGTCATTGCCCGAGGCCCAGCGGGTGGTGGCCCAATTCACGGCCGAGGTGGTGCGGGACGTGTCCCCCAGCGACGAAACCCTGGCGGCGACCCGCGCCCTGTTCTCCGACCCGATGATCTTCGAGATGATCGCCATCATCGGCGTCTACATGATGACCGCCCGGGTGGCGGCGGTCGGCGGCTGCGAGGTCGACGGCGCGGCCGTGGCCAGCTGGGATAAAGAGAAGGCTTCCAACTAGTGGAGGCCGGCGATCAGTGCGCGGGCGCCCTGGGAAAAGATGGTGGTGTCGGCGCTGACCATGACGAAGCCATAGCCGGCCTCGCGGCAGGCCAGGGCCTCGGTGGGCGACTGGACCGCTGTGCCGACCGGGAGGCCCCGGGCCGCGCCGGCGGCGAGCACGGTCTGCTCCAGCCCGAGGATCACCGGGTCCGTGCGGCCGAGGCCGGTGGACAGCATCAGGTCGCCGAAACCGATGAACAGGGCGTCCAGGCCGGGGACGGCGCAGACGTCCGCGATGTCGCCGATGACCCCGACATCCTCCAGCTGGGCGATGCGGGTGACGCCGGTGCGGCCGCGCTCGAGATAGGCGGCGACGCTGTCTGCGCCCCACATGGCGGCCCTGGAAGTGTAGCCCATGCCGCGCCCGCCCTCGGGCGGGAAACACATGCCGTGAAGGGCCCGCCGCGCCGCCGCCGCGCTCTCGACGCGGGGGATGAGCAGGCCGTCGGCGCCGGCGTCGAGCAGCTTCTGGGCCATGGAGGGGGAGTGGTCGGGCATCCGCACCAGGGCCGCCATGCCCCCGGCCTGGGCCTGGACGATGGCCTGGTAGGCGGTCTGCAGGCTGTGGGGCGCGTGCTCCATGTCGACCACGATGAAGTCGAACCCGGCGCGGCCGAGCATCTCCACCGTCTCCAGGGCGGGGATCTTCACCCAGGTCCCGAAACGGCAGCTTCCCCCGCCGCGAGGCTCGGCCTTCAGCCAGTTCATGGGTGCTCCAAAAACGATGCGAGTGTCACGATACCCGATACATCGCCCGCCCAGGAGCGCCCAGGGGCGTCAGCGCGACAAGGCCATGTGGCCCGTGATCTCCAGGGCGGCGTCGGTCAGCGCCTTGACCTGCTCGGCGGTCGGCCGGCGGCCCAGGAACTGGATGGAATTGACCATGCCGAGGGTGGCCACCAGCCGCTTGTCGCGGTCGAAGATGGGCGCGGACAGGGCGTTGATCCCCAGGACAAACTCTTCCGGCGCATGGGCCCAGCCCTGACGGCGCACGGTCTCGACCTCGGCCCTGAGCGTGTCGCGATCGGTGATGGTGTGCTGGGTGAACTTGTCCAGCGGCAGGGTTTCGATCGACTGGCGGGTTTCGGGATCGCCGAAGGCCAAGGCCAGCTTGCCGCCGGCGTTGGCGTGCAGCGGCAGGTCCAGCCCGATCCGGACGCCGATGTTGATCAGGCCCTTGCCCTCCAGGGCGTCGACCATCTTGACTACCCCGCCTGTCACCTTGGCGAGGGTCAGGGTATGGCCGTAGGCGTCGCGCAGCCTCAGCATGACCGGGCGGGCGACGCTGGTGAGGGAGTTCTCCTGGGACAGCATCTGGGCCAGCACGATCAACCGGGGGCCCGCGCTGTAGCGCTCGCCGCCCGGCTCCTGGACGGCGTAGCCGGTGTTGATCAGGGTCCTCAGGTGGCGGTGCGCCCGGGTCTTGGTGGTCCCGAGCGCGGTCGCGATCTCGGTGACGCCGGCGACCTCCCGCTTCGCGAGGTGCTCGAGAATCTCCAGCACCAGCTGCACGGCCTGTACGCCCGCGGTCGGCTCGGCGTCTGTCTCGCGTCTGCGGGGCAAGGAAGACCTCCACGGCGCCGACGGGAGCGGCCGTCCGCCTTCAGACCGTTGTGGCCGGCGATGTGTCAAGCGGATCGCGAAATGAACAGGAGTCGATTGTGATCTACAGGACCTTGCTCGCAACGGCGCTGGGGCTCGCCCTGGCGACGGGCGCCCGGGCCGCGCCGGCCGATCTTTCGACCCTCGCCCGCGACGTGGACCGTGCCGAGAGCGTCCGCGCGGTCAAGGACCTGCAGCGCACCTACGCCCAGTACTCCCAGTTCGGCCTCTGGCGCGAGATGGCCACGCTCTTCACCGAGGGCGGCGTGGCGGATCTGGGCGAGGGAGCCGAAGTCCACGGCCGCGAGGCGGTGGCCCAGGCGCTGGCCGCCGAGATCGGCCAGGAGGGACTGCGGCCCGGCCAGTTCCACACCCAGCTGATCGAAGAGCCGCTGGTCAATCTGGCGCCCGACGGCGAGCACGCCCAGGGCCGCTGGTACGGTTTCTATCTGCTGGCCGATGGCAAGGGCGGGGCCAGCATCGAGGGCGGGGTCTACGAGAACGACTACGCTCGCGAGGGCGGGCGCTGGAAGATCGCCGCCCTGCGCTTCCACCCGCAATATGCGGGCCCGTACGAGACGGGCTGGACCAACTGGAAGGGCCAGCCGATCGGCTTGGTCCCCTACCACCACTCCGCCGACGAGACGGGAAAGCCCGACCTCGGCGCCTCGGGTCCGGCGCCGGCCTCCAGCGCCGCGCCGGGCGAGCTGGCCCGCCGCGTCCAGGGCCTGGTCGACGCCCAGAAGGTCCGGAACCTGCAGAACGCCTACGGCTACTACGTCGACCGGCGGATGTGGGACGACGTGGCCGAACTCTTCTCCGCCGACGGGGCCGTCGAGGTCTCGGGCGTCGGCGTCTATCGCGGCCGCACAGGGGTGCGCCGGTCCATGGAGCGGATGGGGCCGCCAGGCCTGAGCCACGGGGTGCTGAACGACCACCTGCAGTTCGACATGGTCGTCGTGGTTTCGCCGGGCGGCCGCGAGGCCTTCGCGCGCGGGATCGAGCTCGGCCTGATCGGCGATGAAGACAAGGACACGGCCCGCTGGGAGGTGTCGGTGTTCCGCAACCGCTTCGTCAAGGAGGGTGGCCTGTGGAAGCTGCGCGAGATGCGGCTCTATCCGCATATCCGCGCCGACTACGCCCTGGGCTGGGGCAAGAGCCGGACGGTGGAGGCCGCGCCCGCGGCCTCTCTGGCGCCCGACCACAGCGAACCGGCGCCGACCGCCGAAGCGCGGGAGCATCTGATCGCCGCGTTCCTGGGCCCCGACCCCACCGGCGCGCCGGTGGCCATCCCCGAGGGCTACCGCGCGGCGGCGGCCACGCCGCTCACCGGACCCATCGCTGCGCCGGCGCAAGCCGCAACAGCGGCAACGCCCGCCTGGCTCGCGCAGCAGCGCCGCAAACTGGCGGTGGCGACCGCCTACGACGGCGCCGAGAACGTCAACACCGCCTATGGCGAGTACATCGACGACTTCCAGTGGCCGCAGATGGGCGCGATCTATGGCCGGAGCGGCGCCAAGGAGGTGCCTTTCGCCGGCTACTACCTGGGCCGCGAGCGCATCACCAACGCGGTGATCGCCGAGTACGGCCAGCCGCCGACCAAGCCCCGGTCGGGAATCTCGTTCCACTGGCTGATCCAACCGGTGATCATCGTCGCGCCCGACGGCCGCTCGGCCAGCGTCCGCACCCGCCTGTTCCAGCCACGCACCTCGATGGCCGAGAGCAAGGCCGGGTCGTTCCTGGGGGCGGGGCTCTGGGAGGGGATGTACCAGAACCAGGTCTATCTGGAGGACGGGATCTGGCGGATCTGGAACCTGACGCTCGACGAGCCCTATGTGGAGTCCAACGGCTGGAAGCTCGGCTGGTCCGGCATGAAGGACCGGCCGGCCGGCAAGGCGCCGCCGCCCAATCCGGTCCTGACCAAATACCCGCCCGACATCGCGATCTCGATCCTGGGCAAGCGCGAGGAGCACTTCCGCGGCGGCCCTGGAACGCCGATCTCGTGGCCGGGCATCCTGCCGATGTGGTTCAGCTACCTGAACCCGGTCAGCAGCCGGCGACCCGAGCGCTTCCAGCCGGATTGCGCCCCTTGCGAGCACGCGCCTGACCTGCGGCTGACCGCCCACGGCTACCTGCTCCCGCCCGCCGGCCCGACGCCCGACTGAGGCAAGCCGATCGCGGCGCCAGCCTGATCCGCCGTCGGCCGGGCAACCCTTCGGTTTCAATTCCAGGCTCTCGACCTCCTGTAGCGCTGGGCCACAGAGCGCCGTATCATCCGACCATGGCGACCTGGTCGGAAGGCGAGGAGGAGCGGCGCTGCAAGAAGTGCGGCGCCCTCCACGTGGTCAAATACAGGGATTTCCCCGACCGCGACCGCAGCACCGTCAGTTGCCTCGCGCCCGGATGCGGCGGCTTCGTGATCGAGGTCGATGGCACACGCGATTGGGGTCCGGCGCGGTTGAAGGACCCACCGGCCTGACCAGGCCCTGGAGGGCTCCAGCGCCCCTGCGGCCATAGCGATCGTCGACCGGGGCGATTTTCGAACTGACCCGCGACCTCGTCTGTGTTAGAACATTCCAGGAACATCGGAGCGGTCATGGCCCAAAGGAGCGGCAGCGCCGATCTGCCTTTGCACGGCGGCCGCGTGCCCCAATGGCTGGCGGACCGCATGGCGCGACTCGGCGCGGTGATCAGCCAGGCGATCATCCTGGAGTACGGACGCGAGGAGCTGCTGCGCCGGCTGGCGCATCCGTTCTGGTTCCAGTCCTTCGGGGCGGTGATGGGGATGGACTGGCACTCCTCCGGTATCACCACCAGCGTGCTCGGCGCCCTGAAGCGGGGGCTGGAGCCGCTGTCGGGCGAGCTCGGGCTCCATGTCTGCGGCGGTCGCGGCAAGCACTCGCGCAGGACGCCGGCGGAGCTGCTGGCGGTGGGCGAACGCTCGGGGCTGGACGGGGCGGAGCTGGCGAAGACCAGCCGGCTGGTCGCCAAGGTCGACAGCGCGGCCGTGCAGGACGGTTTCGAGCTCTATCTGCACGGCTTCATCGTCGCCGAGGACGGCCGGTGGGTGGTGGTGCAACAGGGCATGAACGACGGCCGTGGGCAGGCCCGGCGCTACCACTGGCTGTCGGAGGGACTCGCCAGCTTCGTCGACCAGCCGCACGCGGCGATCGAGGGCCGGGCCCGCGGCGAGATCGTCAACCTCACAGACCGGCGCGCGGCGGCGTCACGCTCCGCCCAGCTGGAGCTGTTGCAGGACCTCGGCGCCGAGGCTGTCGCCCGCGAATGGGCGGTCTTGCAGGGCGCCGGCGAACCGGCCGCTCCGGCCCAGCCGGCCTTGCCGCATCTCGTCATGCCTGACCGTCACGAGGTTCGCGGCGGGGACGTGGTCGCCCGGCGCCTGCATGGCGCCCTCGCCGCGGCGGCGGAGCAGGGCCCCCGGGACTTCGCGGATCTCCTGCTGACGCCCGGCGTCGGCGCCCGGACGGTGCGGGCGCTGGCCATGGTGGCCGAGGTGGTGCACGGCGCGCCCTGCCGCTTCTCGGACCCGGCGAGATTCTCGCTCGCCCTGGGCGGCAAGGATCGCCGCCCGTTCCCGGTGCCGACCAAGGTCTATGATCAGACCATCCGCGTGCTGAAGCAGGCGGTGGAGACGGCCAGGCTCGGCAATGACGAGCGCCTCGGCGCCATCAGGCGGCTGGACGCCCAGGCGCGCCTTCTGGAACGGCGCGCGACCGGTCCATCAGTCGAAGCGCACATCGCCGAGGAGATGCACGCCTCCCACGCCTATGGCGGCCGCAGCGTCTTCGGTTGGGAGCCGCCGCCTGGACAGGCCTCCGCCGAGGCCTAGGCCTCGGCCTTGACGCCGGCCGCCTGCTGGAACAGCTGCAGGGTCCTGAGCCTCGCGAGGCGCGCGCTGTCGGGATCGTGGATGCTGGGCGGCCGGTCGGGCGAGAAGAAGCCGTGATCGGCGTCGTAGAGATAGAGCGGCACGTCCGGATGGGCCTCGCGGATCTTCTCCCAGTGCTCGGGCGGGATGTGCTGGTCCTTCTTGCCGAAGTGCAGGATGACCGGGATCTTGGGCTGCTGGTCCAGAAGCTGGGTCGCGATATTGCCGCCGTAGAAGCATGAGGCCGCGGCGAGGCCCTCACAGCGGCTCGAGGCCAGCCACGAGACCGATCCGCCGTAGCAGAAGCCCACCATGAACACCGGCGGCTTCAGGGCGTCGATGCAGGCCTGGATGTCGCCCGGCACGTGCGGGAACGAGGCGCCCGCGTAGCCGATCAGCTTGCCGAAGTCGGCGTCGGGGATGGCGACGTCCAGCCCGCGCTCCGAGCGGTCGAACATCGAGGGCGCGATCACCTCGTAACCGTCCTCGGCGAAGCTGTCGGCGATCTGCTTGATGCCGGATGTGACCCCGAAGATCTCCTGCACCACGATCAGGCCGCCCCGCCGCGCGTCGCCTGGCGTCGCGTGATAGGCGTCGAACTCGAAGCCGTCGGACTTGCTCGTCAGCTTGATCATCTCGCCCATGGCGCTCGGCTCCTCGCGTTCGATGTTCCGCAGAGCGTCGTACACGACCGTCCCCTCTGGGGAAAAGCGAGGACTTCGTCGGCCTCGCTGGATCGCCCGGTGGGAATGTGCTTTCCGGGCATTCGAGCTCGCGCCAATGGATCGGGAATGGGAATGGAACGGCAGGAACTGGGTCGCTCAGGGCTGAAGGTCGCGCCCTGGGCATTCGGCGGAAATGTGTTCGGCTGGACGGCGGACGAGCGCACCAGCTTCGATCTGCTCGACGCCTTCGTCGACCTCGGCTTCAACCTGATCGACACCGCCGACGTCTATTCCTTCTGGGTTCCGGGGCACGTCGGGGGCGAGTCTGAGACCGTGATCGGCCGCTGGCTGGCGCAGGGGGGCGGGCGGCGGAACAAGGTGGTCATCGCCACCAAGCTCGGCATGCCCATGCCCGAAGGCAAGGGGCTGTCGCGGGCCTATATGACGGGCGCGGTCGAGCGTTCGCTGAGGCGCCTCGGGACCGACCATATCGACCTCTACCAGTCGCATGCCGACGATCCGGACACGCCGCTCGAGGAGACGCTGTCGGCCTTCGGCGAGCTGATCAAGGCCGGCAAGGTGCGCGCCATCGGCGCCTCGAACTACACCGCCCCCCGCCTGGCCGAGGCCCTGAAGCTGTCCAGGGAAAAGGGCCTGCCGCGCTACGAGACGCTGCAACCCTGGTACAATCTCCACGACCGCGACCAGTTCGAAGGGCCGCTGCAGGACCTGGCCCGGTCCGAGGGCCTGGGGGTGATCCCCTACTACAGCCTGGCGGCCGGCTTCCTGACCGGCAAATACCGTTCCAAGGCCGACCTCGAGGGCAGCCAGCGCGCCTACCGGGCCGCCGAGATGCTCACCCCGCGGGGCATGCGGATCCTGGATGCGCTCGACGCCCTGCACGCGCGGACCGGGGCCACGCCCGCCCAGCTTTCCCTGGCCTGGTTGCGCGCCAAGGGCTGCGTGCCGATCGCCAGCGCCACCAGTCTCGCCCAGCTCAAGGAGCTCGCGGCCTCGATCGAGGTGCGGCTGGATGCGGAGGCCACGGCGGCGCTCGACGAGGCCAGCCGCATGGACCCGCGGGAGGCGCCGGACCGCGGTCCCATGCCGGGAGCGACCGCGTCGACCTAGCTAGGTGTTGAAGCGGAAGTGCATGACGTCGCCGTCCTTGACGACGTAGTCCTTGCCTTCGAGCCGCATCTTGCCGGCGTCCCGGGCGCCCGTCTCGCCGCCCAGGCGGACGTAGTCGTCGTAGGCGATGGTCTCGGCGCGGATGAAGCCCTTCTCGAAATCGGTGTGGATCACGCCCGCCGCCTGAGGCGCGGTCGCGCCCACCGGGACGGTCCAGGCGCGCGATTCCTTCGGTCCGGCGGTGAAATAGGTCTGCAGGCCGAGGAGGGCGTAGGCCTCGCGGATCAGGCGGTTGAGGCCCGGCTCTTCCAGCCCGATGGCCTCCAGGAACTCGGCGCGCTCCCCGGCGTCCAAGAGGGCGATCTCCGATTCGATCTTGGCCGAGATCGTCACCGCCTTGGCCCCGTCCTTGGCGGCGCGCTCCGTGACCCTGGCCGACAGCTCGTTGCCGGAGGCGGCCGAGCCCTCCTCGACGTTGCAGACGTAGAGCGCCGGCTTTGAGGTGAGCAGCTGGAGCATCCTCCAGGCCTTGTCGTCGTCCTTGGGCACCTCGGCCATGCGCGCGGACCGGCCGGCGTTCAGCTGCTCGAGCGCCAGGTTCACCAAGCTCAGGGTCTTGGCCGATTCCTTGTCGCCGCCGCGGGCCCTCTTCTCGAGGCTGTCCTTGCGCTTCTCGAGGCTGTCGAGGTCGGCCAGCATCAGCTCGGTCTCGATGATCTCGAGGTCGGCGAGGGGATCGATGCGGCCTTCCACGTGCGTGATGTCGCCGTCCACGAAGCAGCGGGCGACCAGGGCGATGGCGTCGGTGTCGCGGATGTTGGCCAGGAACTGGTTGCCCAGGCCTTCGCCCTTGGAGGCGCCGCGCACCAGGCCCGCGACGTCCACGAAGTTGATCCGCGCCGGTATGATCTCCTTGGACTTGGCGACCTCGGCCAGGCGATCGAGCCTGGGCTCGGGCACCGCCACGTCGCCGACGTTCGGCTCGATGGTGCAGAACGGATAGTTCGCCGCCTGGGCCGCAGCGGTCTGGGTCAGGGCGTTGAACAGGGTGGACTTGCCGACGTTGGGCAGGCCGACGATGGCGACTTTCAGGGCCAAGTGGTCCTCTGGGCGGGCGGGTTGAGCGGAGTTGGCGCCGCTTATGACCGAGGCGGGCCGGATGGGCAAACCCGCCCTGGCCGGAACCCACCCGCGGTTGCCGCTCCATAGCTCGGCTGTTAGGTCTGCCGTCGCTCGCCCCCGCCCTGGGAGTCCCGTGCTTGCTGTCGCCGTTGGACCGTTTCCTCTTGGCCTTTCGGCGCGATCTGGCCCAGGCCTCGGCGCGGCATCCTGACGACTGCACGCGCCTTTACTGGGACGAACGGCCCGCCTTCGTCGCGGCCGTCCACACCGCCTGGGCGACGGGGCGGCCCGAGCCTTTCGTCAGCCTGGCCGGGGCCGCCGCTCTGAACGAAGGCCTCAGCGTCAAGCTCGCCGCCCGGCTGGCGATGCGGCTGAACCAGGCGGGCCGCTGGAAACAGGCGGTGTGCGTCCTGCACGATCCCCGCTACCGCCTGCTGGAGTCCGCGACAGGCCAGTTGGAGCTGGCGCGCGCGGCGCTCGGCCTGGGACGATTGCACGTGGCCGCGACGGCTGCTGCTGCAGCACGGGATCTCGACGGAGAGCTGGCCGCGGCCGCGCGCGAGATCGAGCTCAAGGCGGCTGAGGCGCGGACGCTGCAGGCCAAGGCGCGCAAGAGCGGCGCGTGGCCGGAGACGAAGGCCCTGATCGAGCACTGGCTCGAACTTGGCGCGACACGGCCCGGGTTGCAGGCTCTGACCGGCTTTCTGGCGGGCGAGGCGCTCCTGGAACGGGATCAGTTCGAAGGCTTCCACCTTCTTCTCGACACCCTGCTTTCCCTGGACGGCCCGGCCTCGGCCTACATGTTGTTCCGCGCCATGGAGCGGCTCGCCTCGACAGCCAAGATCAGGAGCGACGTACAGACCATCGCCCAGGGCCTTTACGGGGCGCCCTCGGGGCCTGGCCCCGAGCTTCCCGTCGCCTGGCGCTCCGCAAATCTGAATCTGCACGTCTCCGGCGCGCTGGCCTGGGGCTTGGCCGGGCGCCTGGAAGCCGCCATCGACGCTCTCGGGAACGTCACCACCGACTATCCCCGACAGCCGGAACTCAGGCCGCACCTGCAGCGGCTGGTCGGCCAGGACGTGCTTCGCCGGCGCCCCCTGGCCTTCGCCGCCCCTGGCCGGCGCCGGCGGGTGTTCGACGTCTTCCCGTTCAACAACGAGCTTCGCATGCTGCGACTGAAGCTCCACGAGATGTCGGACTGGGTGGACGGCTTCGTGCTGGTGGAAGCGCGCCAGACCTTCACCGGCGCCTCCAAGCCCCTGGTGTTCCAGGAGAACAAGGACCAGTTCTCCGAGTTCGCCGCCAAGATCATCCACGTCGTGGTCGACGCCTTTCCGCCCTACGTGCGGCACGCCTGGGCGCGGGAGTACCACCAGCGCGACATGGGTGTCGTGGGCCTGGACGGCCGGGTGAGCGAGGACGATCTGGTGATCATCTCCGACACGGACGAGATCCTCTCCCAGGACGCCGTGCTCGGGTTCGAGGGGGAGTACGCCTCGCTGGGGATGGAGCGGTTCCGCTATTTCATGAACTACCGCCAGACCCTCGCGCCGGAGGAGCTGAAGGCCTACGCCGCGCTCTGGCGAGCGGGTTACCTGAAGGAAGTGGGACTGAGCACGGCGCGCGACACCCTGCGCTTCGACAAGCGTGCGCCGCGGGTGAGCCCCGCCGGATGGCACTTCACCTCGGTCGGCGACGCCTCGGGCATCCGCTACAAGATGGAGAGCACCTCCCACCAGGAGCACGCCGGCTCGCCTGTGGAGGCTATAGCGGAGGCGCTGGCGCGGATCCGGGCGGGCGAGCGCCAGGCGGGCTGGGAGCGCCTGGAGCTCGACGAGCGCTTCCCGGCCTATCTTCGCGCCAATCGCGAGGCGTTCGCGGACGTGCTTCTCTAGGCGGCCGGTTCGCCGTCACGGTGGCCGCTCAGCTGCGGGCGATGGCCTCGGCGGCAAAGTCGCGCCAGACGCGGCCTTCCTTCTGGAAGTGGGGATTGGCGCGCTCGAGGCGGCGATCGATCTCGGCCAGCGCCTCGGCGGCCTCGGCCTTGCGGCCGGTCCGGGCCAGGAACGCGGCCTGGCGGGCGACGCCCTCCAGCCCCGGAAGGCGGGGCGCGGCCCATTCGTAGGATGGGGCGGCCTCGTGGTCGCGGCCGAGGCCCTCGTAGGCGCGGGCGAAGGTCAGCACCGCCTGGGGCGTCTCGCCTTCCTTGCCCTGGGCGGTCAGCCGTTGCAGCAGCTCTAGCGCCTCGGCCGGCCGGTTCAGCTCCACCAGGGCCTTGGCGCGACCCAGCAGCAGGGCGGGGTCGTCGGCATGCACGCCCTGGGCGGCCTGGGCGTAGAGCGCCTCGGCCTCGTCGTGGCGGCCGAGCTCGGCGGCGGCGGCGGCCAGGCGCATCTGGTTGTGGACGGTGGGCGCCAAGTCGTACGCCGCCTTGGCGTCGCGATAGCCGCGCGTCGGATCCAGCGTCTCGCGCGCCGCCCGCCCGACCTTGCGCGCCGTGGGTCCGCGGATGAGTTCCGGCAGCACGATGGCGATGAAATAGACCAGGGCCCCGATGGGCGGGAACACCACCAGGATGATCCAGATCCAGAACAGCTGCTGGCCCGAGCGCACCACGTGCACGCACATCCAGATCAGGAAGACCGCGATGACGACCAGGCCCGGCAGACCGAAGGCGAAGAGCAGGTTCACGCCGCGCCGTCCCGTCCGGGCTGGCGAGGATCGGCCTTCTCGGCGGGCGCCAGCCTCATCACCTCGGCCTGGTAGCGCTCATCCAGCCCCTCCGCGAGCAGCGGGGCGGCCTCGGCGCAGGCGTCGCAGAGCGCCCTGACCCAGGGCAAGTCGTCCTGGCCGAAGTTGGCGAGCACGTAGCTCAGCACCCGGTCCTTGTCGCCCGGATGACCGATGCCCATGCGGGCGCGGCGGAAGTCCGCGCCGATCCAGTCGGTGACCGAGCGTAGGCCGTTGTGGCCCGCCGCGCCGCCGCCGGTCTTCATGCGGAAACGCCCTGGCGCCAAGTCGAGCTCGTCATGGAAGACGACCACGTCCTTGGGCTTGACCTTGTAGAAGCGCATGGCCTGGGCGACCGACTGGCCGCTCTCGTTCATGTAGGTCTCGGGTTTCAGCACCGTCACGTTCACCGGCCCCTCCGGCGCCTCGATCACGCCCTGGCGGGTGACGCCCAGGAAGCGCGCGCGCTCGTTCTGGAAGCCATGGCGCTCGGCGATGGCGTCCACGGCCATGAAGCCGAGGTTGTGACGGTTGAGCTCGTATTTGGAGCCGGGATTGCCGAGGCCGGCCAGGATCAGCATGGCTGGATCGGGGCGGCCGAGCGGAAGGTTATTCCTGCTCGGACGCTTCCGCGGCTTCGCCTTCTTCGCCGCCCTCGGCCGTCTCGGCCTCGAGCGAGGAGGCGCCGGTGATGGTCGCCAGGACGAACTCCGCGTCGTGGGTGGCTTCAACGCCCTTCGGCATGGTCAGCGAGCTGATCCGGATGGCGTCGCCGATCTCCAGGCCGGTCAGGTCGGCGACCAGCTCCTCGGGGATCGAGTCGGCCGAAGCGCGCACCTCGACCTCGTGGGCGACGATGTTGAGCGTGCCGCCGCGCTTGATGC
>CAZTMF010000017.1:0-17698 GCA_964614675.1 uncultured Caulobacteraceae bacterium
CGCCTAGCCATGGTAGTAGAGCACCGTCCCGTCAGCCTTGTGGACCTCCAGGAAGCTGCCGCCCGGCTCGCCGGTCTTCAACGGATAGATAAGCACCGTCACATGGTCGCCCGGCGCCAGCGTCGTCCGTTTCCATCCGTTCCGGCCCAGGATGTTGGGGCTGCCGCCCTCCAGGCTCCACTCGACGCTCGATCCCTTGTCGTCGACGACCAACAGCTGGATCCAGCAGTGGGGGTTCGTCCACTCGAACTGCTTCACCGTTCCGCTGATGGAGGTCTGGCGGGACCGATCGAACACGGCGAACGAATGGTGCGCGCCCGCGGGCGAGGCGGCCAAGGCCAGCGCTGCGGCGCTGGCTACGGCGACGGCCTTCATGACCCCTCCTTTGCCGGCGTGCTGGTTTGCGGTCCCGTACTCAGCGAGCCCGGTGCGCCCGGCCGAGGGCGGGTCACGTCGTCCCGGTTGCCCTCTTCGCAGACGTATTCCTTTAGGGCCCAGTCCGGCTTCAGGTTGAAGACGAAGCGCTTGACCACCGGTTGGGTGAAGACCTTCGGATCGGTGATGGTCATGACGTCCTCGAGGCTGCGCCCGCCATCCATCAGCCGGAACCGCTCGGTGATGTGTTGGGCGTCGGAGATCGGAGCGCCGTCTGCGTCGAGCCAGGCGTCCTCTTTCACGCCCTCGGTGTCGACGATCAGAACGTCGCCGTCCCACCGGCCCACCGAATGTCCCATCCATGCCGGGTCGTCGCCTGGATCGAGCTTGCGTCCGTCGGTGTAGACTTGGCGGAACGTCGTATCCGCCTCGAAGAGGATCACGGTCGTCTTGGCCGCCTGCAGGATCTGGATCGGATAGGGCCAGCCCATGATCCGTGGGAACATGGTCAGGCATCGCGCCGCGGGATCCGCGCTCGGCTCCGCCTTGGCCCGCCGGTCCCGCGCCCACGCGGTATAGGGCGCCGCGTCAAGAGCACGGCCCGTCACATCCAAATACCCCGGGCTCGACCGCTTGGAGATGATCCAGACTCCCGAAAGGTCGGGATGGCGGCCCTCGGCGCCGGCTTGCGCCAGACTGGCGGCCGCCAAGGCCAATCCGAGCAGGGCCTGGCGGACCATCTACTGCCGCGGCCCTTCCTCGTCGGGATCCACCGCGGTTGGCGTATCGGCGTTGAGCTCGGTTCCGTCGGGCAGCTTCAGGCGCGCGAACGCCCCTCCAGGTTCGCCCGATTTCAGCGGATAGACGACCACGGTCACCTTGTCGCCCGGCAAGAGCACCTTCCGGGTCCATCCCCGGCGGGAGAGGACGTTGGGGCTCCGCCCCTCGATCCGCCACTCGACCTCGCCGCCGGTGGCGGACGGGACCTTGAGCTGAAGCCAAGTGTGAGGATTGACCCATTGCCAATCCTTGACGGTCCCCGACAGAGTGACCTTGCGGGTGTGGTCGAACATGGCGAAGGAATGGTGGGCGGTGACCGTGACGGGAGCGCTGAGCACGATCACCGCGGCTGCTCCGACTCTCGGCCAATCCCGCCGCAGAACCACGCGCCGCTCCTTCAGCTGGAGATCATTGGGTTCAAAATTCGAACCACCGTCAAGGTCATTCGTATTGAATGACAACTATCGTCTGGATAGACGTATTGCCCATGGCCGCCATGCATCTCCGTCAGAATGCGTTAGAGGCGGCCGCCCGGCGGCGGGCTGATCAAGGGCCTTCCTCGTGAGCCGGAAGGGCGCGATCGGATGGATCGGGCTCGACGCGCCCGTCGAGATCATCGCCGCGGCCGGCTACCGACCGATCCGGCTGGATCCAGACCCGCTGGAGCCGATCACCCTCGCCAGCGCCTATGCGGAAGGCGGAGGCCACCCGTGGATCCGGGCCGCCGTCGAGCGCGTGCTGCGCCGGAGCGGCGAGCTCGAAGGGCTGGTGATCGGATCGACGCCGGTCCTGGGCGCCTGGCTGTACAATTTCCTCCTGACGCTACGATCTCTCGATGACGCGCCGCCGCTGCCGCCCATCCACCTCTGCAACATCTCGCACCTGAGCGCGCCCAGCGCGGCCGCCTTCAACCTCGCGAACCTGTGCGCCCTGGCGGACAGCCTTGGCGCGACCGCCGCAGCGCTGGGCCCGGCCATCGAGGAGCGCAACCGGATCCGCAGCCTACAGCGGCGGATCGAAGCCTGGAGACGCGGCCCCGCCCCGGGGCTTCTGGGCAGCCATGCCAGGCGCATGCTCGACGCCGCCGACGCCATGGAACCGGACGCGTACCGCCAGATGGTCGAAGGCGAACTGGCCAAGGCCGCCCCCGACGCGGCGCGGGGACTGGGTCCGATCGTCCTCAGCGCGCCGGGTTCGCCGAACCTGGACGTCTATCGGGCCCTCGAGGACGCTGGCCTGGTGGTGGTCGCTGACGACATGGACTTCGGCTCCCGGGCGATCGGCCCGGACGTCCCATCCGGCGATCCGTTCGAATCGCTCGCCCAGCGTTACGGTCAGCGGACCCCGGCCCCCGCCGGTTGGAGCACGGCCTCGCGGATCGAATGGCTGCTGGGCGTCGCCATGGAGCGCGGCGCCGTGGGCGTCCTGTTCGACCTGCCAAGTTGGGCCCATCCCGCGGCCTGGGATTTCCCCAAGCTGGGACGGGCGCTGCTTGGCGCCGGTCTTCGCATCTGCGTGCTTGCGAACGGGGCTTCGCCGGCCGAGGCCGCCGCTGCGGCGGCCGACGCCTTCCGTGCGTCAGCCGCGGCCTAGGCCATGCCGGACAAGGACGTCGCTCCCACCTTCGCCAACGATCGCAGCGCCCGGCTTTCGTTCACCAAGGAGAACTCGGCCTACAACCGGGCCTGGTTCAACCAGCTCCGGACCCGCGTGGCCGCCGGCGAGCCCCTGGCCTTCATCAACGCCGACGTCCCGACCGAGATCTTCAAGGCGATGGATATCCCGGCCGTCGTAAACCAGTGGTGGGCGGCGGTCGTTTCGGCGAAGCAGAAATCCGCCCAGTACCTGGGCGCGCTCAACGCCCTCGGCTACCGCGAGAACCTCTGCAAATACTGCTCCCTGTCCCTGGCTTCCACGCTGGAGACGGATTCCGACGAAGCGCCTTGGGGCGGATTGCCGGCCCCCTCCCTGGTGGTCTCGGCCAACGACTGCAACTCGCAGAGCAAAATCTTCGAGCTCTGGGCCGAGAAGTACAGCATCCCCTACTTTCCGCTCGACCGCGCCACGCCCGCGCCGCCCCATCTCGACAGCTGGATCGAAAAGCTTCCCGACCGCTGGGATGAGGTTTTCGGGGCTCCGACGATCGACTTTCTATGGGAGCAGTACCGAGACCTCGTGCGCTTCCTGGAGCAGCACACCGGCCGCCGGCTGGACCCGGATCGCCTGCGCGAGGTCATCGCCCTCTCCAACGAACAGGAAGGCTACTACCTCAAGACCCGCGACCTGATCGCGGCCGCCCGGCCATCGCCCCTCAACGTCGCCGACCAGATGCCGGCCACCATGATCCCCCAGTGGCATCGCGGGACGGAATGGGGTCGCGATCGCGCGAAGCTGTTCTACGAAGAGACCGCCGCCATGGTCGCCGCGGAACGCGGCGTCGTGAAGGACGAGCGGGTGCGCCTCATGTGGCTGGGCACGGGGCTCTGGTACAATCTCGGCTTCTACGAACACTTCGAGCGCGCCTACGGCGCCGTCTTCGTCTGGTCGATGTACCTGGCCATCGCCGCGGACGCCTATACGACCCTGCCGACGACGCCCGACGAGGATCCGCTGAGGACCCTCGCCGGCCGCATGACCAAGATCTATTCGATGCTGAACACCGCCCCGTTCAACGTCGAGTGGTTCAAGGCCGAGGCGAAGCGGTCCGGCATCGACGGCGTGGTCTCTCTGAGCGGCGGGACCGAAGACGACTGCCGCGAGACCTTCGGACAACACTATCTCGTCCGCCGCGCGCTCGAGGAGATGGGGATCCCGGTCCTGCGGCTGGGCGTGGACAACGCCGACGCGCGCACCTGGGACAACGACGCGATCGTCGCGCGGGTCGGCGGATTCATCGAAACGGAGATCCTGGCTCGGCGGAAGACCGGGCGGGACGGGAGGCTGGAATGACGGGCGCCTTGGCCGGCGTGAAGATCGCCGACTTCAGCTGGGTGGGAGCCGGTCCCCGGGCGACCAAGGATCTGGCCGACCACGGGGCGCTGGTGGTCAAGATCGAGTCGCGCAAACGATTGGACCTCGGGCGGCTCAGCCCGCCCTTCAAGGACGGCAAGCGAAATCCCGACGGCTCGGCGTTCTTCGCCCAGACCAATACCGGCAAGCGCAGCGTCTCGCTGAACCTCGGCGATCCCCGCGGCGTGGAGCTCGCCAAGGCGCTGGTGACCTGGGCCGACGTGGTCGTCGAGAATTTCAGCAAGGGCTACCTCGACCGCATCGGCCTCTCCTACGCCGCGATGCGGGAGCTCAATCCAGACGTGATCCTGGCCAGCGTCAGCGTGGCCGGGCGCGAGGGGCCGCTGTCCGCCATCCGAGGCTACGGCAATTCGGCGGCCGCGCTTTCCGGACAGGCCGCGTTGTCTGGCTGGCCCGATCGCCCGCCGCATATGCCGACTTTCGCTTACGGAGACGTGGTGGCCCCGATGTTCGCCACCATCGGCGTCCTGGCCGCCCTGGAGCATCGGCGCCGAACCGGCGAGGGCCAGCACATTGACGTCAGCCAGGTCGAGCCTTTGATGCACACGCTGTCAGACGTCTATCTATCGCATGCCATCGACGGACCGTCGGGCGACAACCGGGCCAACCGGGCTGCGGGGACGGCGCCCCACGGGGTCTATCCCTGCCGTGGACCCGACCAATGGTGCGCCATCGCCTGCGAGACCGAGGATCAATGGGAAGCGCTCAAGACCGTGGCGGCCACGGCGGAGCTCGGGCACGAACGGTTCGCCACCCTCGCCCTCAGGAAAGCCAACGAGGGCCATCTGGACGCCGCGCTTTCGGCCTGGACCCGGGCCTGGGACAAGCACCTCCTGTCGGAGGCGCTGCGCGCTGCGGGCGTCCCCGCGGGCGCCGTGCAGGACGGCCGTGAGGTGTTCACCGATCCGGAGCTGATCCGCGCAGGTCACTTCGTGAGGGTGGACCACCCGGTCCTGGGCCAGTCTGACATGCCCGGTCCGCCATCGCGCTTCTCGCTGTCGACCGTGTGCGTCGGCCCGGCGCCCCTGCTCGGCCAGCACAACGAAGAGGTCTTCGTCGGGCTCCTGGGCATCGCGCGGGACAGGATCTCGGAGCTGGAAGCCGAAGGCGTGCTGGCATGACCGAGGGCATGCTTTCCCATCTGACCGTGGTCGAGATCTGTGATGGTCTGGGCTCCTATTCCGGCCGCCTGCTCGCCGACCTCGGCGCGCGCGTGCTGAAGATCGAGCCCCCTGGCGGCCAGTCTAGCCGCCGGCGCGGCCGCCCAGCGGGCGATGGCGGCCGCGACGCCGACGCGCGCTGGCTCGCCTGGAACCTCGGCAAGGAGGGCGTGACTCTCGACCTCGCCTCGAGGGACGACAGGGGCCGCCTTCTGGAGCTAATCGCAGGCGCCGACATCCTGCTCCAGGGCGGGACGGACCGGCTCGGCGCGCTGGGCCTGGACTACGCCCAGCTGTCGTCATCCCACGCCGGCCTGATCTCGGTGGTGATCGCGCCCTTCGCGGAGCAGGCGGTCTACGGCGACGCGCCGGCCACGGACCTCACGCTCATGGCCATGTCCGGCGTGATGAACATGGTGGGCGATCCGGACCGCGCGCCGATGAAGCTTCCCGGCGAGCAGGCCTACGCCCTGGCGGGGATCCAGGGCGCCATCGCGGCCCTGGCGGCGCTGAACGCCCGCGCGACCAACAGCGGCCAGGGTCAGCGGGTCTGGGTTTCGGCCTACCAGGCGGCGGTGCTGGCTGGCTACCGGGACCCCATCGTTTGGGAATGGACGGGCCGCATCGGCCAGCGGACCGGAAACCGCCTGGTCCGGGGCGCGTCCGGGGTGCGCCAAGTATGGGAGGCCAAGGACGGTTTCGTCACCTGGTCGCTGGTCGACAACCCGCCGATGGTCCGGGGCATGGTCGCGATGATGGCGGCCGACGGCGCCGCAGGTCCGTTGGCGGAGGCGGACTGGGACAACATCCTGGTGGCCGACGCCCCCCAGGCCCAGATCGATGCGTGGGAGGCGGCGCTGGCGGCGTGGTTCCGGACCAAGGGCCGGGCGGAGCTCTCCCGGGCATCGGCTGAAAACGGCCTGGGGCTCTCCCAGATCGATGCGCCCGAAGACGCCCTGGCGAGCCCGCATTGGGCGGCCCGGGGTTTCTGGCGCATGCTGAAAGACGAGGCGCGCGGCATCGAGGCGCCGGTCCCGGGGCCGCTCTTTCTCACCACGGCCAGCGAACCCTCGGATCCCAAGCCGGCGCCCCGGTCCTCGGGAGAAGCCCCGCGATGAACCGCCCTCCCCTTGCGGACATCTTCGTCCTGGACTTCTCGAAGTTCCTGCCGGGCCCCTACTGCACCTGGCTGCTCGCCGACCTCGGGGCGGAGGTCGTGCGTGTCGAGCACCCGCGCGAGATCGCCAAGCAAGCTCAGGTCTTCGGGCTGAACACCCTGTCGGAGGATGAACAACGCCTGCGCCGCGCCCGCGACGTCTTCGCCCGCAACAAGAAGAGCGTGTTGCTCGATCCCGGCGACCCCGCGTCCAGGCCCCTGCTCGAGGCGCTCGTCCGCCGCGCAGACGTCCTGGTCGAAGACTACCGGCCAGGCGTGATGGACAAGATGGGCCTCGGCTTCGAGGCGCTGTCGGCGCTGAATCCCAGGCTGATCTACTGCTCCGTCACCCTGTGCGGCCAGACCGGCCCTTACCGCGACAAGCCAGGGCACGATCCCATCGCCCTTTCGATCGCGGGCGTGCTCTCTCGCTGCGGCGAGCACGCGGATGCGCCAAGCTTCCCCGGCGTGCCCGCGGCCGACCTGGTCACCGGCTCCAACGCGGTCATCGGCGTCCTGGCCGCGATGCACGTTCGCCAGACCACCGGCAAAGGCCAGCGGGTGGATATCGCCATGTCCGACTCGGCCATCGCGCTGCTCGGCAACCTGATCTCCCGCAACCCCGACCTCACACGTTTGCCGCCCCGCGGCCGGCGCAGGGCGGACGCGGGCATATGGCGCTGCGCGGACGGCCGGTTCGTCTGCACCACCGACATGGAGCCGCGGTACTGGGCGAAGTTCTGCGAGGTCGTCGGACGCCCCGACTTCGTTCCCCTGCAGCTGGACGTCGGACGCTGGGACGAGATCCGCCGCGAGTTGGAAGCGATCTTCGCATCCCGAACATCGACCGAGTGGCTGGCGGTCTTCGATGCGGCGGGCACCCAGGCGGCGCTGGTGTACGAACCCCATGAGGCCCTGGCGGATCCCCACAACCAGGCCCGGGGCATGGCGCCGGTCTATCCGGGACCTTTCGCCGAGGCGGTCCAGCACATCGGCTGCCCGATCAAGTTGTCGGACTCCCCCGCCGCGTTCCGCCACCTCGCTCACATGCCCGGCGAGGACGATGAGGACGTCCGCCGCCTGGCCGGCCTGGACTAGAGCGGGAGCGCCGCTCCCGGCGACGTCCTAGATCTCTTCCTCGCGGAAACAGCTCGCATAGAGCTTGTCCAGCACGCGGAACAGCTGGTCGAGCTCCTCGCCGGTCAAGGCCGATCTGGCCCTGGCTTCGGCCTCGTGAGCGGCCTCGGTCAGATCCTGCAGCGCCTCGCTCCCTTCCGCCGTGACCAGCAGCGAGTGCTTGCGGCGATCGTCGCGCGAGCGAACCCGGACGGCCCACCCCGCTTCCTCGAGGTCGTCGAGCAGGGACACCAGGATCGTCTTGTCGATGCCAGCTTCATGCGCGAGCCGCGATTGCGACACGCCAGGGTTGGCCGCGATCAGGGCGAGGATGCTGAACAACCCGGGCTTCCGGTCGCCGTGGTGGGGGTGGTCGACGAAGGCCTTGGCCAGATGATTCTGGATCCGGCGCAGCCGGAAACCCATTACGTCCTTCAGCACCCCCAGCGAAAGCGCGTCGCCGCCGTCCGACCCGGCCGCCCGAGGCGCATTCCCCGAACGGTTTGCTCGCGTACGTGGCATTCTGGCGACGATGGCCATCGAGCTTTCAAGACCTAAGAATTGGGCCGTCGATTATCAGATGCTTCGGCGCGAAATGCACGCGGTCGTCAGGTGCTATGGGGTGACGCGGATATCCACCCGGCGGTTCTGGTAGTCATCGACTCCGCGAGCCTCGGTCGCGACGTCTCGCCACCCGACTTGCAGCCGCGTCGCGGACACCCCGACCTCGCGGAGCGCCTCAGCGACCTTTTCCGCCCGCTGTTCGGCGATGCCGGCCTTTTCCACCAGCGATTTGCCGTCGCTCAGCAACGTCGCGGCCCGGAGACCCTCGACAGCCACCCTGGCGCCCGGACTTGCGGCGGCGTAGCGCGCGGCGGCGGAGACCTGGGCTGAGTTTCGGAGGGTCAGGTAGTCGCTGTCGAAGTCGAAGCGCACCGCGAAGGTCTTCGGGCCTGCGTCGGCCGCGACGGAGGGAACGCCCCGCGGGGGCCGCGCCGGACCGGTCGCCGGATCTCCGCCGCGGTTCGGACCCGCGCCGCGAGCGTTGAAATCGATCCGGTATGGACCGGCCGGCAGGATGCGGTCGCACCTGAGGTCGATCTCGGGCAGGACCGACACCACCACCGGCTTCAAGACGATGCCGCCGCAGATTCGCGGTGCGTTCGCCACGACGCCTTCGACCAGGATCCGGTGCTTCAGCTGCGGCGGATAGAAGTCCGCCGTGATGTCCTGCTGGATGCCCAGATAGTAGGTCTCGCCCTTGTAGCGGGTGATCCAGCACGGCACCTGCGGGGTGTCGCGCACGATCGGGCAGGACACGAAGTTAAGATGTCCCGCGGTATCTGCGGCCTGGGCCGTGGTCGAAGCCATGAGGCCGGCGAGCGCGATCCACCGCCACGTGCTGCCGAGGGACTTCCGGCGCGGCGTCACAGCACGCTCAGGAAATTGACCAGATCCTGCTTCTCCTGCTCGGAGTAACGGATCCGGAACCTGCGGTCATAGTAGTCGATCAGCGCGCGGAGGTCCTTGGCCGCGCCATCGGCGAAGTACGGCGCCCGCGCCGCGAGACCCCGGAACTGCTGCATGGTGATCGAGCCGATGTCGATGCACTTGCCCGTGACCAGCGCTCGCCCCGGATCGTGGGTGAAGACCACCCGGCCCAGGAACGGGTGGGGAGGCTTGTCAGGATCGCAGGTGAGCTTGAACAGCGGCAGGTCCGGTCGCGGGTCGGCGTAGGGCGCGTTGTTGGTGCCGATGTCCATCCATCCCGGGGCCAGGTCCATGCCGGTCATCTGGGCGTTGTGGCAGGTGGCGCAGGTCCGCCGAATGGGATTGCCGAGCCCGATGGTGTTCAGGTGGACCGCGTCCCGGATCCAGAAGGTCCGCGTCATGTAGATCTGGGCGCCGCGCGCTACTGAAGCGCGGAAGGCGTCCTCGGAGTCCGCCGGATCCGTCGGAGTCTTCGCCGCCCAGGAGTCGAAGGACTGGAACACCGGGGCGTCCAGATAGTCACCGAGGAGCCGCGGCCGGGCACTTTGCAGGCTCGCGGGACCCAGTCCGGGCGGACCCCCGGGGACCGTCAGATCGCCCGCATGGGCGCTTCGGCTCTGGGCCGAATAGACCCGGGACTCGAAATCGAGGATCCGGTCGAGCTGGGCGTGGGTCGGGGGAGAACTGGCCTGTTCGTGGTGCAGCGCGGCGTCGACCGCCTGCAGCCTGAGCGTCGGCGCCCGCGAGTCGGCCATGAGTTCCATGGTCACCGACCTGCCCGTCTCCGGATCGATCGCCAGCGGCATCCCGGTCTTGATGTTGAACTGGCCGCGAGCAACGGCGGAATCCGCGTCGAAGTCGTTGACCACGTACTTCAAGTTCGCCGCGACGCGCGGCCGGCGGAACACCGAGATCGTGGGGTGGGGGCTCTGCAGACCGTTGACCGGATCGGTGTTGCAGCCGGTCGGATCGCGAACCACCTCGATCTTGAACTCCGGTCGGATCGCCTGCCCGTCCGCCGCCGTGGGCGGCCAGGGCAGGAAGATCCGGAACAGGCCCTTCTGCAGCAGCAGGGAGTGGGACGACTTGAGATCCTGACGAAGGCTTGGACAGTTGGAGCCGTCCACCGCGGCGAACACCGGATCCTTGCCGCCGGTCGCCTCCCACCGGGCCTGCAGCGAGGCCGGGGAAATGCTCATGCCGTTGGCGGGCTGATGGCAGGTGACGCAGGCGCGGCCGTTGACGCCCAGGGGCGTGAAGAACGGATGGCCCGCCGTTTCGATGGGCCCGCCGTCGATCAGCACGCCCAGCTTTCCTTCGGGATCCTCGTATTCGGAGAACCCCGCCAGGGTCCTGCCGCTGCCGGCGTCCCACCAGACTGGATGGTCCGTGCTTGGCGGGGCGCCGGCCATCACGATGCCGCCCGTCGCGCCCACGCCGAACCCGCAGGCCAAGGCGATCGCCACGTCCCGGAGCAGGGTCCCGGCGCGCCCCTCGGACTTCCCTTCCGAACCCGTCAACGCAAGGCCCCCCGACACGGTCTGCCGAAAATCCGTCTGCAACGCCGATATTCTAGGATTGGGACGTATCCCGCGACAATGCGACCCGCACGTCCCTCCCCTTTCCGCGCGGAAGCGGTCATCGTCGCGCGCACGACGGGACCTTGCCGGCGCGGGCGGCCGCGATCTGGCCCTGGGCCAGGGCCAGGACCGCGGGGCCGTCGACCCCGCCCCCGCGCAGCTTCGCGGCGTCCTCCGCCGCCACTGCAGTCTCGGCCTGGTCGAACCTTTGCTGGTCCTGTGGCGAAGCCGGCGTGAAGGTGACGCCCTGGGCCTTTCCGTAGGACGCCCCCGCCCCCTCCGCCCGCCGGACCTGCCCGGCCAGCAGCGCCTCCCACCGGGAACCGTCGCGGTCGAGCACCGCCCGCAGTTCGGGGGGAAGGGCACGGTAGGCCTTGTCGGAGATCGCCCGGGCCGGATAGCCGCCGCGGGCGATCTGGAGGCCGTAGAGGTGGCGGGCCACGTCCGAGAAATGCAGCGCCAGCAGCGTGTCGCTCGGGGCGACCACGCCGTCGATCGCGCCTTTGGACAGGGCCGAATAGACCTCGGCCATCGGCATGGTCGAAGGTGAGACCCCGAACTGTTTCAGCGTGACGGCGCTTTCCGTCGGGGCTCGAAGCCGGAGGCCCCTCAGGTCGGCGAGCGTGCGGATCAGGCGCGTGCGCGTGATGATGTGGGCGAGGCTGCCGCCCTGCACCGCCAGCACATGGACGCCCGACAGTTCCTGGTCGAACACCGGAAACGCCTGCGCCAGGCAGTGGTAGATCGCCACCTGCTGTTCGGGCGTGTCGGCGCCGACGTAGAACCCGGTCTGGGTCTTGATCGTGCGCACCCCCGCCCGCTGATAGATGGGCGTGATCAGGGCGATGTCGGCCACCCCGTGCCGCAGTTCGAACAGGCTCTGGTCGCTCGAGATCGTCACCCCGCCCCAGAACGGATCGATCTTCAGCCTCCCGCCGGAGTCGCGTTCGACCAGACGCATCCAGGCGATGTCGGCCCGGCTGAAGGGATGGCCGGGCGGATAGGGCGACGCATATCGCAGATGTATCGGTCCGCCATTCGACTCGGCCGGCGCACGGTCACATCCGGCCATTGCGCACAGCAGGGTCGCAGCGATCGCAGCCAGGACGGGGAACCTGCTCATCGTCGCCCTCAGTGGTTCAGCCATGTGGGCAGAAAGAGGACGATCGCCGGCGCCAGGATCAGTAGAGCCAGGTGCAGGAAGTCCGCCGCCAGGAACGGCACGATCCCCTTGAAGATCGTGGTCAGCGGCACATCCTTGGCGATGTTGTGGATCACATAGACGTTCATCCCCACCGGCGGATGGACGAAGCCGATCTCCATGGCCCGGACCAGGATGATGCCGAACCAGATGGGGCTCACATGCAGGTCCTGGATGATCGGCAGGAAGATCGGCGTCACCAGGGTCATGAGGGCCAGGCCATCGAGGAACATGCCCAGGATCAGGATGACGGCGACCATGGCGAACACCACGGCCAGCTTCGACGCGTGCAGAGTCTGGACGCTAGCGGCCAGATGCTGGCTCAGGCCCGCCGCGGCGATGAAGGTCGAGAAGATCATGGCCGCGATGATCACAGCGTAGACCATGCCGGTGGTGCGCATGGTCTCCTGCAGCGCGCCCGCAACGGCCTTGACGGTGAGGCGCCCGCGCACCGCGCACACCGCCAGGGCGCCGACCGCGCCGAGCGCCGCGGCCTCGGTGGGCGAGAACCAGCCGAAGGCGATGCCGCCGATGACCAGCATGATCAGCAGTCCCACGTCCCACAGCCGCCGCAGGGCGAGCAGGCGCTCGCGCCAGGGCGCCCGTTCGAGAGGCGGGCCCAGAGACGGGCGGACCGCGCACATCAGCGCCACCGTGGCCATGTAGAACAGCCCCTGCGTGGCGGCCGGAATCACCGCCGCTGTGAACAGCCGGCCGATCGACTGTTCGGCCAGGATGCCGAAGACGATCAGGGCCGCGCTGGGGGGCACCAGCGAGCCGATCGATCCACCCGCGGCGAGCACCCCGGTGGCGAGGGCGGGAGAATAGTTGCGCCGGCGCATCTCTGGCAGGGCGACGAGGCCGATGGTGGCGACGGTGGCCAGGCTGGATCCGCTGATCGCTCCGAATCCGCCGCACGCCCCCACTGAGGCCATGGCCAGGCCGCCCTTGCGATGGCCCAGGAACTTGGCGGCGGCGTCGTAGAAGTCCGAGCTGGCGCCGGCCGCGAAACAGAGGTGCGCCATCAGCAGGAAGAGCGGGAGGACGCCCAGCTCGTACTTGGACATGATGTCGAAGGCGACGACCCCGGCCTTCACCAGAGCGGCCTCCGGCGACCATGCGATCGCCAGCCCCGCCAGGCCCACCGCCCCAAGCGCGACCGCGATCCGTACGCCGAGCGCGAGCAGGACGAGGAGGATCAGGACCCCGGCAAGCCCCAGTGCCTCAGGCGCGATCGGCATGGATCCCCGCCTCGGCGGGCCGCCGGAACACCGCCGCCAGGAAGATCAGGCTGATCCACGCCAGGGCGAAGATCGCGATGATCCGTTCCGGCGCCACGGGCAGGCCAAGCACGTCCGTCCGTTCGTCAAGCGGCCAGGTGTCGCCCAGCATCCACACCGCGCCGGTCGCAAGGCCGCCGAACAGGAGGGCGCCGCAGAGGTTCGACAACCGCTCGAGGACCTGCGCCATCCTCGGCGACAGGCGGGCGGTGAGCATGTGGACCGCGGCGTGAGCGCCCTCCAAGGTGGCGATCACCAACGAGCAGGTGATCGCCGCAACCACGAAGAGCTGGACGACCTCGACGAGGCCCAGCGGATTCCAGCCGATCGCGCGGCCCGCCACGCCGGCGAAGTCGGCCGCCATCGCGCCGCACAGGGCCATCGCGCCGACTGCGAAGACGATCCTGCGGGCGACCAAGACCCCTCCCCCCAGCGCGATCGCATGCCACGCCAATTTTGTTTCTAGGCACGATTATTTGCACTACAGACGATTTGGCAACCAGCCTCCCGAACGATCGTCGACGCGCTCAGGATCGCTGGCTCGGTCTCGGAGGAAGAATGCCGCAACCGCTTGCCGGAGTCCGGGTCCTCGACTTCAGCCACGTCATGGCGGGCCCGTTCGCCACCCACTTCCTCCGCCTGCTGGGAGCGGAGGTGATCAAGATCGAATCTCCGGCCGGGGACCTGTTTCGCAACTACGATCCGGATCCCCGCTATCGGGGGATGTCGCCCGCCTTCATCGCGGCCAACGCCGGCAAGAAGTCGGTGGTGCTCGACCTCAAGAGTGAAGGTGGCCGCGCCGCAGCCCGGCAGCTGATGGCCGAGGCCGACGTGGTGGTGGAGAACTTCCGCCCGGGGGTGATGACGCGCCTGGGCCTCGGTTACGAGGCCGCCCGGCAGGCCAGGGACGACATCATCTACTGCTCGATCTCCGGCTACGGCCAGGCCGGGCCCATGCGCGACTACCCAGCGATCGACAACGTCGTCCAGGCGGTCGCGGGGGTGATGAGCGTCAGCGGCGAGGAAGACGGTCCGCCCATGCGCGTCGGAGCGCCCATCGTGGACACCTACACCGGCACCCTGGCGGCCATGGCCATCCTGGCGGCGATCGTCCAGCGCGACCGTTTCGGAGGAGGACAGTTCATCGACGTCGCCATGCTCGATTCCGCCCTGGTCATGCTCACCGGCGCCGCCTCGCCCTACCTCATCAAGGGCGAAATCCCGCAACGGACGGGCAACACCGGCTTCAGCGGCCAGCCGACCGCGGCGATGTTCGCCTGCGCGGACGGTAAGAGCATATCGCTGGGGGTGGTGCAGCAGAACCAGTACGAGGCGCTCTGCGAGGTGCTCGGACGTCCGGACCTTGCGAGCGACTCCCGCTTCGCCGACATCGCCGCCCGCAAAGCCAATTTCGGCCTGCTCAAGTCGGAGCTGGACGCGCTTTTCCGGCTCCGCCCGAGCGGCGAATGGGAAGCGGAGCTTTCGGCCGTCGGCGCCCCTTGCGGCGTGGTGCGCGATGTCGGCGACGCGTGCGAACTGGAGCAGCTGCGTTCGCGCGGCCTCTTGCAGGCCATCCGGATTCCGGGGCTGCCGGACCGCGAGGAGGTGGCGGTGCTGAACGCCGGTTTCGTCTTCGCCCACGACGGTCCAGGGCTCGACGAGCCCCCGCCCCGGCTCGGCCAGCACACCGAGGAAGTGCTGCGGGACCTCTGCGGCCAGTCAGCCGTCCCGCCTCAGACTGAACGCTTGCGAGAGAAGGCCCCCGCCCAAGCGACAGCAGCCAGGGCCGATTGAGCGGGCGCGGGGAACATGGGTCCGGCAGGGGAACATGACCGCGGGGCCGAGCCGGCGCGAACCTGCTCTCGCGCGCCGCGCCGCGCCCTCTGCATTCCCGCGCTCGCCCTGGCTTTCTCGATGGCCTCCTGGACCCAGGCGGGCGGCCAGACGCCGGGGGTTTCCCGACTGAGCGGCGCGTCCGCGGACGGGGCCCGCTACCTCCTGGAGAAGCCCGCGAACTGGAACGGCGTCCTTCTGCTCTACGCCCATGGCTACGCAATGCGCGATCCCGGCGGGCCTCCGGCGCCCGCTCCGCCGGGTCTGGAAGCGGTTCTGCTCTCGCGCGGCTACGGCTTGGCGGCCTCGAGCTACGCCTCGCCCGGATGGGTGCTCGACAGCGCCCCCGAAGACCAGCTGGACGCCGCCGCCGAGTTCGCCAAGGCGCTCGGCAAGCCGCGCCTGACCATCGCCTGGGGCTCCTCGATGGGAGGCCTCGTGACCGCCGCGCTGGCGGAAAGGACGCCGCGCCGGATCGACGGAGCCCTGCCCATGTGCGGGTCCGTCGGCGGCGCAGTGGGCATGATGAACCTGGGGCTCGACGGCGCCTTCGTCTTCAAGGCCCTGCTCGCTCCCGACGACGCCAGCATCCGGCTCACCGGGACGAAAGACGACCTGGCCAACGGCCGCGAAGTCGCGGCCGTCCTGCAGAAAGCCCAGGCCGCGCCCCAAGGCCGGGCTCGCATCGCCCTTGCGGCGGCCCTGGCCGGCATCCCGCGATGGACGGATCCGTCCGGGCCGGAACCTGCGCCAAGCGACGCCGCGGCGGCAGAGGCCGACGCGGCCAAAGCCTTCGCCACCGGCGTCTTCCTGCCGCGCGCGGACCAGGAAGCGCGTGCTGGAGGCGTGTTCTCCTGGAACGATGGCGTGGATTACCGGATCCAGCTGGACCGGTCGGGACGTCGCGCCGAGATCGACGCGCTCTACAGGGCCGCAGGACTGGATCTGGCCATCGATCTGGCCAAACTCGCGCAGGCGCCCCGCATCCGGGCCGATCCTCGCGCCGTTTCCTGGATGAAGGCGAATTTCACTCCCACGGGTCGTATCTTCGCGCCCGTCCTGACAATGCACACCATTGGCGACGGGGTCACGTCCCCCACCCTGGAACGCGGCTATCTGGAGGCGATCCGAACCGCGGGCCGCGGCCGCGATCTCGTCCAGCTTTACGTCGCACGCGCCGGCCACTGCGACTTCACCATCGCCGAGCAAGTCGCCGCGCTGGAGACGCTTCGAAGCCGTTTGGAGACCGGCCGGTGGCCACGCCTCGACACCGCCTGGATCGCGGCACGCGCGCGCGCGACCGGCCTGGGCCCGGCGGCCTTCACGGTCGCCCGCCCGACGCCGTTCCTGCGCTTCTGCGCGGGAGACAGGCGATGCCCGGGCGAACCTGCAGGCGAAGCGCATTGAGAAGGCCGAGCGCTTCTCCTGGTGGTTCACCAACTTGATGCACCGCTTCCCCGAGACCGACGCCTTTGGCCCCAAGATGCATCTCGCCGAGCTCGACGATCTGCGCGGGTCGGACTAGGGGCGGCTGTGACGGCCGAGAACTTCGTCGGCCTACGGACCTGAAAGCGGTTCGTCGGATCAGAGAATGGTAGGCCGGGTGGGAGCCTCACCAGCCGATATTTCCGGTCCTACACGTCTTCGCTCTATAACTATGATCGCGAGAGTTGAACGGGCGACCAGCCGACATCTCCTCGCCTGGACAGCAAACCAACTCGTGGATTCATGTCACCGCCTCAGGAAAAGAGAGGTGCGGAATTCATGCACCTTTCTTGGTTTCCAGCGCCCGCTAGCATCGGCGGTTGAGGTTCTTCGTCACCTCCCGGTCGTCTTCCATGGGGGATGGAAGATGGGTTCAGCAAGCACTTGCACCGCTGGAGACGAAGGCCAAGGAGGGGCGTCGGGCGAGGCTTGATTGGCAAGCGAAAAAGGCGCGGCCCCCTTCGTGGACCGGTTCAACGGTCCTCAGAAAACGACAAGTCCGCCTGGCCCAGGCCAGGCGAAAAGGAGGGGAAATGAATCGGATTCAGTTGCTGCTGTCGACGACGGCGCTTGGGTGCGCCGTCCTGGCCCAACCGGCGTTCGCCCAGGACGCGTCCGCCCAAACGTCGAAGGACGGTCAGAGGGTGCAAGAGGTGGTGGTCACCGCCGAGCACCGGGCCAGCACGGCCCAGAAGACCGCTGCTTCGATCAGCGTCCGCTCCGGCGATGATATGCTCGCCCAGGGCCGCTACGAGCTCAAGAATATCCTCGAGGACGTGCCTGGCGTCAGGGGCGGCGCGGCGACCTCGACGGCTACCTCGCTAGGCAGCGGCACGGACAACCCGGCTTCGGGCCTGATCATCCGCGGCGTGCAGGCCAACTCCGGCGCCGGCGGCAGCATCACCTCCACCGCGGCGCCCGCGGCCATCTATGTGGACGATGTCTACAACGGCATTGGCGGCGGCTACGACATCGACCGCGTCGAGGTCCTGCGCGGACCGCAGGGCACGCTTTACGGCCGCAGCGCCACCTCAGGCGTCGTCGCCATCCATACCCGCGATCCCAGCACCAGGGTGTTCAGCGCGGAAGGCGCGGCGGAGTTCGGCAACTACGCCATGCGCCACGTGACCGGCGGCGTGAACATCCCGATCGTTCAGGACAAGCTGGCCGTGCGGGTGTCGGGCAACTTCTACGAACGGGACGGCTACTAT
>CAZTMF010000018.1:0-16877 GCA_964614675.1 uncultured Caulobacteraceae bacterium
CATCACCCTGACCGGCGACGTCATCGTGGTTCAGGGCCAGAGCGTCATCCACGGCCAGAAGCTGATCATCGACGTCCACACCGGCCACGCCACCATGGCCTCGACCGGCGAGGCGCGTTCATCCTCGGGCCGGGTGCGCGGCGTGTTCTATCCGAAGCAGTCCGACGCTTCCGGCGGAACATCCGGGCGCCAGCCATGACGGCCGCCATCCAGGCCCGTCCGACACCCTTTCCCGATCGCCTCCTCAATGCCGCCTGAAGACATAGCGACCCAGACCGCCGAGCCGACCGCCGCCCGCGCTTCCGACAGCGACGGGCTGTTCGTCGACTGCATCGCAAAATCCTTCCGCCGCCGGCCCGTGGTGAAGGGCGTGAGTCTGAGGCTTCATCGCGGCGAGGCCGTCGGCCTGCTCGGCCCCAACGGCGCCGGCAAGACCACCTGTTTCTACATGATCACCGGCCTGGTCGCCGCCGATTCCGGCCGCATCCTGCTGGACGGCCAGGACATCACCGCCCAGCCCATGTATCAGCGCGCCCGCATGGGCATCGGCTATCTGCCGCAGGAGACCTCGATCTTCCGCGGCATGAGCGTCGAGGAGAACGTCATGGCGGTGGTCGAGCTCAGGGAGCGCGACCGGACCAAGGTGCGGGAGACCACCTCGCGCCTCCTGGAAGAACTGCACATCGACCACCTGCGCGAGGCGCCGGCCGTGTCGCTGTCGGGCGGCGAGCGGCGGCGGGTGGAGATCGCCCGGGCCCTGGCGTCCGAGCCCTCGTTCATGTTGCTTGACGAGCCCTTTGCGGGCATCGATCCCCTGGCGATCGCCGACATCCGCGAGGTCGTCGGCTATCTGAAGAAGCGCGGGATCGGGATCCTGATCACCGACCACAACGTGCGCGAGACGCTCGACATCATCGACCGCGCCTCGATCATCGCGTCGGGCGAGGTGCTGTTCGAGGGCGCGCCGGACGAGATCCTGGCCGATCCGGAAGTACGGCGGGTCTATCTGGGCGACCGGTTCGCCTAGGGCGCGCCAGGCGGTCGCTTTTCGCCACAGAAGTTAACCAATCGGTTGGGATGCGCCGCTAGGCTGGCCGCAAGATTTGGGCCAACGGGGTAGGCGCGTGGCGCTCGGCGCAAGACTAGAGCTCAGGCAGGGGCAGAGCCTCGTCATCACGCCGCAGCTGCAGCAGGCGATCAAGCTGCTGCAGCTCTCGAACATCGAGCTCGAGGCCTATGTCGAGGGCGAGCTCGAGCGCAATCCGCTGCTCTCCCGCGAGGACGCGCCGGACGGCGCGCCCGAGGAGCGGCGCGGCGAAGTCGGCGAAGGCGGCGAGGAGCGGGTGGCCGAGGCGCCGGAGTCCGATGCCCGCGATCTCGACGTGACCTCCGACGACCTCTACGGCGACGCCTCGCCCGGCGAACGGTCGGCCCACGAGCAGGATGACGGCGGGGCGGCCAATGCAGGCGGCGCCATCGACTGGTCCCGTGCGGGCAGCGGCGGCAACATGGACCTTTCGGATGAGGCGCTAGAAGGCTCGCTGGTCCGCGAGAAGACCCTCAGCGACCACCTGCACGACCAGCTCGCCGTGGCCAATCTGCCCGACGCGGACCGGGCCATCGCGGTGGTGCTGATCGACGGCGTGGACGAGGGCGGCTACCTCAGGACCGACCTCGATGAACTGGCCGAACGGCTGGGCTGCAGCCTCGAGCGGATCGAGGCGGTGCTGACCGAGCTGCAGGGCTTCGAGCCTCCCGGGGTCTTCGCCCGCGACGTGCGCGAATGCCTGAGCCTGCAGCTCAAGGAGCGCGACCGGCTGGATCCGGCCATGGCCGCCCTGCTCGACAACCTGGAGCTTCTCGCCCGCCACGACATGGCCGCGCTGCGCAAGGTCTGCGGCGTCGATCCCGAGGACCTGAAGGACATGCTGTCCGAGCTCAGGGCCCTGACGCCCCGGCCAGGCGCCGCCTTCGGCGGGGAGCCCTCCCAGCCGATCACGCCCGACGTGCATGTGCGCGAAGGGCCCGGCGGCCTCTGGCACGTGGAGCTCAACACCGACACCCTGCCGAGGCTCCTGATCGACCGGCGCTACCACGCCCGCGTGGCGGGCGGCGCCCGCACCGACGCGGAAAAGACCTTCGTCTCCGACTGCATGGCCTCGGCCAACTGGCTGGTGAAAAGCCTGGACCAGCGCGCCAAGACCATCCTCAAAGTGGCCTCCGAGATCGTCCGCCAGCAGGACGGCTTCCTTGCGTTCGGCGTCGAACACCTGAGGCCGCTGAACCTGAAGACCGTCGCCGACGCCATCGGCATGCACGAGTCCACCGTCAGCCGGGTGACCTCCAACAAGTACATGTCCACCCCTCGCGGCCTGTTCGAGCTGAAGTTCTTCTTCACATCCTCGATCGCGTCGTCCGACGGCGGCGAGGCCCATTCGGCCGAAAGCGTGCGCCACAAGATTCGCCAGCTGATCGATTCGGAGGCCAAGCCCGAGGCGGTGCTCTCGGACGACCGGATCGTCGAGATCCTCAAGGAGGCCGGCGTCGACATCGCCCGGCGCACGGTCGCCAAATACCGCGAAGCGATGCGGATTCCCTCCTCGTCCGAGCGCCGTCGAATCCTCAAGGAAGCGTGTTGAGCCCGGGCGGCGCGGCCGCTTGACACTTTTCCGGCCCCGGTGCGTTGATCTGGCATGCAAATCCAGGTTTCCGGCAAGCACATCGCAGTCGGGGACGCGCTTCGCACGCGCATCACCGACGAACTGAAAACCGGCATCGAGAGGTACTTCGAACGCGGCGGCATAAACGCCGAGGTCGTGGTCGGGAAAGACGGACACGACTTCAGCGTCGACTGCATCGTGCGGCTCGCATCGGGCCAGCAGCTGGACGCTTCTGGCTCAGGCCCTGACGCCCACGCCGCCTTCGACGCCGCCCTCGCCAAGATCGAGGTGCGGGTGCGCCGCTACAAGCGGCGGCTGAAGAACCACCACCGCCAGGACAGCGTGCGCGAGAACGCCGAAACCGCGCCGGCCTTCGTCCTGCGCGCGCCAGAGCCTGACGACGCGGACGAGATCTGGGACGACCTGGCCGAATCGGGGCTTGCCTCGCACGAGCCGCCCAGCGGCGTCGTCATCGCCGAGTCACAGGCCCAACTCAGGACGATGACCGTTTCTATGGCGGTCCTGGAGCTGGACTTGACTGAATCTCAAACAATCGTGTTCAGAAACGCGGCTCACGGCGGCTTGTCCGTGGTATACCGCCGGTCGGATGGCAACATCGGCTGGATTGATCCGGAGCGTACCAAGCCTGTCGCCGGGGCGGCCGCCTAAAGCGGCCCGAACGTGCGCCGGACCTGCCGGGACCACCGCTTAGGGGGCGACCGTAGCGTAGATGGACATTGGTGAGCTGCTGGATCGGCACGCGATCGTTTCGCGCGTGACCGCCGGCTCAAAACGTCAGGCCTTGAGCGTGGCGTCCGAAGTGGCCGCGCGCCTCTATCGCCTGAAGGCGGGCGAGGTGCTGGACGCCCTGCTTTCGCGCGAAGATGAGGGCTCGACGGGCCTGGGCGCCGGCGTCGCCGTGCCGCACGCCCGGCTGAAGGGCCTGGAGCGCGTGCGCGGAATCTTCATCCGGCTGGAGACGCCGGTCTCGTTCGAATCGGTGGACGACCAGCCGGTGGACCTGATGTTCGTGCTGCTCGCTCCCGCGGAAGCGCGGACCGAGCACCTCAGGGCCCTGGCCATGGTGTCGCGGGTGCTGCGCCGGCCGGAGCTGCGCATGCAGCTACGCCAAGCGCGGACGCAGGATGCGCTCTATGCGCTCCTGGTCCACTACGCCACGTCGTCGGCGGCCTGAGTTTCCTGAAATCCGGCCGCCACGCGGCGGCGTGTCAAATTCGGCTCAAAGCCAGGTCAGTGCACCGAAACCGGCGCCAGTTCGTGCGCCAGGGCGGCGGCGATCGCCGAGTCGCGATCGGTCAGCACGGCCAGACGCGCCCCGTCCGCGCGGTGCACGGCATAGAGCGTCTGATCCGGATCGACGGAGAATCCCCTGACGGCCTCGACAGGTTCCGAGCCGAGGACGTCCTTGGCCTTCACGGGCCGCACATAGACCAAGCTCGGCGCGCCCAGGGCGGCAAAGTCTTCGTTGGTAAAATTGGGTGTCATTTCGACCACCTCCAAAGGACTAACGCGTCAATGCGCAGCCGGTTCAGCCTGCGCTTCTGATCGGAATTCGCTTCACGTGCTTCTCGGGTTCTTTCTGCAACAGGTCGATGTGCAGGAGCCCGTGTTCGAGGACTGCGCTTTCCACCTCCATGCCCTCGGCGAGGACGAAGGAGCGGGAAAAGCTGCGGGCCGCGATGCCGCGGTGCAGATAGGCGCGCTCGGCATCGGTGAGCTTGCCCTCGCCCTCGCGCCGGCCGGTGACGACAAGCTGATTGTCCTCGACGACGACGGCGAGCTGGTCGGGGGAGAAGCCGGCGACGGCGAGGCTGATGCGCAGCCTGCTCTCACCTGTGTCCTCGACGTTGTAGGGCGGATAGCTCTCGGCCGCGGCCTTGGCCGCCCGCTCCACCATGAGTCTCGTCCGCTCGAATCCGAGCAGGAACGGACTGTCGAAAAGCACGGTTCGGTTCACCTCGAAGCCCTCCTTGAAGCGACTTCCGACGCAGCCGCGGCCCCATATGGGCGCCGATGCTGCAACGCAACCTAGGTGGGGACCGCAAGGCCAAGGTTCAAGCTGGGCCGGTCCACGCTTGATCTGGCGCAACCCATAGCTCGCCTGAAAGACCTAGCTGGGCTACACAGCTTGCCCTTTGAGGGCGGAGGCGTTCGGGCTTTGACGGTCATTTTCAGGCATCCCGAGCTGACCGACTACTTCGCCAAGTCGAACGTCCGCCTGGGCATGCCGCGGGCGGAGGTCCCCTCTATCGTCAAGCCCTACGAGGGCGGTCGCGTGCTCTCCTTCCCGCACCTGGACCTCGAGATCGACCATGGCTTCTGGGCGGGCCTGCCCACCGACCACCTCAAGAAGCTGAAGAAGCTGTCCTCGTCGCCCGACGCGGCCGACTTCCGGCGCGATCCGCTGCTCGACCGACGCCTGGCCGAAGCCGACGTGCCCGCCGGGCTCAAACGCCGGCTCAGGAAGGAGATCGCCCGGCTCTACGAGCGGGTGCTGCCGCTCTACGAGGCCATGTTCTCGGGCTACCGGTTCACCCGGCGGCAGGTGGTCTGGCGGCTGAACACCATCCACAACGAGAACATGCACGTCGACACCTACGTGGAGGACTACCAGGACCATTTCGCGCGGCTGTTTATCAACCTCGACGACCAGCCGCGGATCTGGAGCACGAGCTGGACGCTGGAAGAGATGTACGCCCGGTTCGGCGACCAGCTCTCCGTCGATATGCTGGCCCACTCGGGCCCTGGCGAGGTGCATGCCGCGATCAACGCGGCGGCGTTCGGCGGGCGCTCGACGGTCTGGTGGGACAATCAGCCCCGGCACGTCGTCTATTTCGACCCCGGCGCGGTCTGGGCCGTCGACAGCCGCCAGGTGTCGCACCAGATCTTCTACGGCCGACGCGCGGTCTCGATCGATTTCTTCGTGGACCGGGCCAGCATGCTGAAGCCCAAGCGCCACTACCTCTACACGGCGGAGCGATTCCGCGTACGCCGGGTCAAGGAATCGGTGGGCAGGCTGGTCCGCTAAGCCGCGCCGGAAATGAGGAAGCCCCCGCCGTTTCCGGCGAGGGCTTCATGGTGGAGCTAAGCGGAGTCGAACCGCTGACCTCTTGAATGCCATTCAAGCGCTCTACCAGCTGAGCTATAGCCCCGAGGTCGGGTTCCGGCCGGCGATGGCGCGCCAGCGGAGGGGCGGACACTTAGTCCGCCGCGCCTTGACGATCAAGCCCTGGAAAGGCGCGTCAGGCCTTGGTGTCGATCGAGGCGCCTGCGGCCGATCCGCCCGCCGCCGAATAGCCGCCCGAGGCGCCGTCTCCGGACGCGCCCGGACGCTTGGCGACCACGACCACCATGGCGGGACGCATGATGCGGCCGAACAGCTCGTATCCCGGCTGCATGGTCTGGCTGACCGAGCCCGGCTCGGCCTCGGGATCGTCCTGCTCCATCATCGCCTGGTGCAGGTGCGGGTCGAACTTGGCCCCCTTCTCGGGGCTGATCCGCTTCAGGCCATTGCGCTCGAAGGCCGACTGCATGGCCTTCTCGGTCATCTCGATGCCGAGCACCAGGTTCTTGACCCCCGGATCGGCGGCGTCCTTGGGTGCGGCCATCAGCGCCCGCTCGAGGTTGTCGGCGGCCTGGAACAGGTCCTTGGCGAAGCGCTGGATGGCGAAGGCGCGGGCGTCGTTGGCCTCGCGTTCGGTCCGGCGGCGGGTGTTCTCGGCCTCGGCGGCGGCGCGCAAGGCTTTGTCGCGCCATTCGGCGAGCTCGGCGGCGAGCTCCTCTGGAGTGCGGTCGCCGGTCTCCGGCGTGTCGTCGGCTTCGAATGCGGCCGGCGTCTGATCGTCGGTCATTTGGTCCTCTAAGCGTCGAGCAACCGCCCGAGCATCCGGGCGGTGTAGTCCACCAACGGAATCACCCGGGCGTAGTTCAGGCGCGTAGGCCCGATCACCCCGATCGCGCCCAGCACCCTGCGTCGCCCGGTCATATAGGGAGCCGCGATCACAGAGGAACCCGAAAGCGAGAACAGGCGTGTTTCCGCGCCGATGAAGATGCGCACGCCCTGGGCCTCGCGCACGTCGTCGAGCAGCCCGATCAGCTGTTCCTTCTGCTCAAGATCGTCGAACAGCATGCGCACGCGCTCGATGTCCTCGACCGCCACGCGGTCGTCCAGCAGGTTGGCGCGGCCACGCACGATCAGCGAGCGCTCCTGGCCCTCTCCGCCGCCCCAGGCGGCCAGGCCCTCCTCGACCAGACGGGCGGTGGCGTCGTCGAGTTCGCGGCGGGCGCGTTCCAGCTGCAGCGCCATCTCGGTCTTGGCCTCGCCCACCGTTCGGCCCCGGATCATGGCGTTCAGGAAGTTGGAGGCCTCCTGCAGGGCCGAGGGCGTCAGGCCGGGGGCCCGGCGCATCAGCCGGTTCTCCACCGCCCCGTCCTCGAACACGATGACCACCAGGGACTGGTCCTCGCCCAAGGCCACGAACTCTACGTGCTTGATGCCGGCGTCGCGCGCCGGGGTCACGACCACGCCGGCCCCGCCCGCCAGGCCCGACAGCAGAGACGTGGCCTCGTCCAGCGCCTCCTCCAGGCCGCGCGAGCGTCCGGCCAGCCGCTCCTCGATCTCGCGGCGCTCCTCCTGGGTGATGTCGCCGAGCTCCAGCAGCCCGTCCACGAACAGCCTGAGGCCCGCATGGGTCGGCAACCGGCCCGCCGAGGTGTGCGGCGCGGCCAGGAGGCCCAGCTGGGTCAGATCCTGCATGGTGTTGCGGATCGAGGCTGGCGACAGCTGCACCCCGCCCTTGGAGACGGTGCGCGAGCCCACGGGCTCGCCGGTCTCGAGATAGGTTTCCACCACCCTGCGGAAGATCTCGCGTGCGCGCGCGTCGAGCTGGATGAGACTCGGGCCCTGCGCTCCCGTCAGGCCGGGCGGCGGCATGTTGATCATCTTCGTGGGGGCACCGATGTGGACGGCCTTGTCGCGATTTAGGATAAGCTCGCGTCGCGCCTGCGCAAGACAGGCGCCTTCCCGAGGAAATGTCCATTATGCGTCCGTCCGAACGCGCGAGCGATCAGTTGCGCCCCGTCACGATCGAGACCGGGGTCAACCGGTATGCGGAAGGCTCCTGCATCGCCAGCTTCGGCCACACGCGGGTGTTGGTCACCGCCAGCATCGAGGAGAACGTCCCGCCGTTCCTAAAGGGGCGCGGCCAGGGCTGGGTCACGGCTGAATACGGCATGCTGCCGCGCGCGACCCACACGCGGGGCCGGCGCGAGGCGGCCCAGGGAAAGCAGTCGGGCCGCACCCAGGAAATCCAGCGGCTGATCGGCCGCTCGATGCGGGCGGTCTGCGACATGAAGGCCCTCGGCGAGCGGCAGGTGATCCTGGACTGCGACGTCATCCAGGCGGATGGCGGCACGCGCACCGCGGCCATCACCGGCGGTTGGGTGGCGTTGCGGCTCGCGGTGGGCAAGCTGCTGAACGAGGGAGTGATCAGCCGCGACCCCATCCTCGACCAGGTGGCGGCGATCTCCTGCGGCGTGTACGCCGGGACGCCGGTGCTGGACCTCGACTACGAGGAAGACTCCCAGGCCGAGGCGGATTCCAATTTCGTGCTGACCGGATCGGGCGACATCGTCGAGATCCAGGCCACCGGCGAGAAGCGGGGCTTCACCGTGGCGGAGTTCGAGGCCCTGTTCGGCCTCGCCCGCACGGGCATTGCTGAGCTCATGGAGCTGCAGCGGGCGGCGATCGGCTAGCGCCGCCCTCAGCGGACGGCGGCCTGTAAGGACCGCCGCCGCCTTAGATCGATTCGACGAACAGCAAGGCCGCGGCCACCGGCAGGACAGCCAGGAGCGCGGTGCTGAACGCCAGGCCGAGCCGTTCGGTCAGGGCCCCAAGTCGAGCGCTGGTCATTGCTCATCTCCTATGTTGCAGCGCAGCGTAAATAGGGTGTCGGCTCAGCTTGCGCTAGGGGCGCAAACCCTATTCCGAAAAGGAATTTCGGTAGTTGCTGCAGTGCAACACGAAAGTTTCAGGCCTCGTCGCCCGGGTCTTCCAGCGGCCCAGGTTCGAAGCTGAGCAGGTCGCCCGGCTGGCAGTCGAGTTCGCGGCACAGGCTGTCGATGGTCGAGACGCGGATCGCCCGGGCGGCGCCGGTCTTGAGGATGGTCAGGTTGGCGACGGTCAGGCCCACGCGGTCGGCCAGCTCGGCCAGCGACATCCGCCGCTCCACCAGCATCCGGTCCAGCAAGATGCGGACGGCCATGCAAATCCCCCTAGATCGTCAGCTCGGCCTCGCCGCGCAGGCGCGCGCCTTCGCGGAACACTTCGGCAAGCACGAAAACCACCAGGACGGCGAACCAGGCGGTCGGATTGAACGGGAACTTCACCGACTTGAACTGGTCGCGGAAGGCCCAGCCTGAGACCAGGTTCACGCCGTAGTTGATCAGTTCCAGTCCCGCCAGGGCGAAGCCGATGCTGCGCAGACGGGTGACATTGTTGGGGTGGAAGGGGTCGCCGATGGTCAGGGTGGAGAAGATCCGCCGCACCCGCTCGACGATGAACAGCACCACCGCGACATAGACCGCGAAGGCGAGCAGGCCCGCCGACAGCATCGCGCCGCGCGCGCCGTGCGCCTCGATCCGGCCCCAGAAGGCGAGGTCGGTGGGCAGCAGCAGCGCCAGCAGGGCGGCCAGCAGAAGCAGGACCAGCACCGCCCACAAGGCGAAGAAGATCACGTCGAGCACCAGCTTCAACAGGCTGGAGACCGACCCCGGACCCAGGGCTCTCATCCCGTCGATCTCCTCCTCTTCAGATGATTCCGGTTGAATGACCGGAATTGCCAACGAATTGCTTTACCACTGGTCAGGGATTTACCGCGTCTTCATCGGCGACAACTACCGTTGCGAGCATGCGGACGCTGGTCTTACTGCTGGGCTTGGCGCTTTTGGCGCCGTGCGCCCGCGCGTCCGATCTCCAGGTCCTCGTGCACAGCGCCAAAGGCCAGCCCGTTCGCGACGCCGTGGCGACCTGGTACCCCCAAGGGGGCGCCGGGGCCGGGGCGATCCGGTTCGACTGGCCCTACCGCGAGGCCCAGCAGGACCTGCAGTTCGATCCCTTCGTCCTTGTCGTACCGGTGGGAGCCACCGTCGCCTTCCCCAATCGCGACACCGTCCGCCACCAAGTCTACTCCTTTTCGCCCGCCCACCCGTTCGAGCTGAAGCTTTACAGCCGCGAACAGTCCCGCACCGTCCGCTTCGACCGCGTCGGGGTGATCGCGCTCGGATGCAACATCCACGACAGCATGGTCGGCTTCATCAAGGTGGTCGACACGCCCTTCGCGGCCAAGACCGACGCCAAGGGCGTTGCGGTCCTGCGCGACGTGCCGGCGGGCGCCGGGGTGCTGAAAATCTGGCACCCCTATCTCAAGGCTGCGGGCAACGAGCTTTCGAGCACCCTCGCCATGCCGCAGGGCGGCCTTGTCCAGCGGACCGAAACGGTCGACCTGCGCTCGCCCCCGATCCGCCGCAACAGCTACTGATCGCGAGCTGAACCCGTGTTCCGGCACCTGAGAACCAAGCTCACGGTCCTCTACGCGGGCCTCTTCGGCGCCAGCCTGCTGCTGCTCGCCGCCGCCCTCTATCTGGTGATCTCGGGCCAGGCGTTGCGCGCCGTCGGCGACGAACTGACCGCCTCGGCCACGGTGTTCAACCGAATCTGGGCCCTGCGCTCCCAGCAATTGCAGGAAGGCGCTGGCCTGCTCTCGCGGGACTTCGGCTTCCGCGCTGCGGTGGCCACCAAGGACGCGGCGACGATCCGCTCGGCGCTCGGCAACCTCGGCGCGCGGCTGGGCGCCGACCGCGCCTATATCGTGAACCTCGACGGCACGGCCTTGTCCGCCGACGGCCGGCCGGTCGATCCCGATGCCGCCAGGGTGCTGCGTTCGCTCGACCAGGATGCGGACGCATCAGGCGTCGTCACCGTCGCCGGCCAGCCCTATCAGGCGATCTCGGCCCCGATCCTCTCGCCGACCCTGGCCGGCTGGGTGGTCTTCGCCAACCGGCTGGACAAGGCCGAGATGGACTCCCTCGAGCGGCTTTCGGCCATCCCGCTGAAGGCCTCGGTGGTCTATCGCACGGGGCCCCATTCCTGGCGATTCGCGGGCGTCGACCGAGCGCGCGTGGACCATGCCCGGCTGAGCCGTTTCGTCGAGGGCGAGCTGTCTGAGCACGGCGTGCGCGCTCGCGCGCTGGCGACCGCCGACGGCGTGTCCATCGCCCTGGTGACGCCGCTGAAGACGCTCAGCGCGGGCGATCCAGCCGCGCTCGTCCTGCACTATCCCATGGCCCGCGCGCTGGCGCCCTACCGGCTCCTCCTGGAGGCCACCGGCGCGGTGGGCCTGCTGGGCTTCGTCATCCTGCTCATCGGCAGCTGGGCCCTGGCGCGCAGCGTCACGCGGCCGATCTCGGCGCTGGACGAGGCCGCGCGGCGGCTGGAGCGCGGCGAGGGCGCGGCAGTGGAGGTCACCACCGCCGACGAGATCGGGCGGCTGGCCTCGAGCTTCAACGCCATGGCCAGCGAGATCCGCGCCCGGGAGCGCAAGATCACCCACCTGGCGATGCACGACCAGGAGACCGGCCTGCCGAACCGCAGGGCGCTGGAGGAGCTGATCGCGGCCATGGCCGCGTCCGGCGAAGGGCGGCTGGTGGTGGCCGCCCTGGGCGTGGATCGCTTCGCCCATGTGCGTGGCGCCATCGGCTACGGCCTGGCCGGCGACCTGATCGCGGAGATCGGTTCGCGTCTGAGGTCGCTGCATCCCGGCCAGCCCCTGGCGCGGCTGTCCACCGACGTCATCGGGCTCGCCTTCCTGGCCGCGGACGCCCCGGCCGCCCAGCGCCGCGCCGGCCAGCTCCTGGCCCAGCTGGAAGCGCCACTGCGCCTCGGCGACAACACCATCGACGTCAGTCTGACCGTGGGCCTCGCAATCCAGGGCGAGAACGATCACCTGGTGGCGTCGGTCATCGAGCGCGCCAGCATCGCACTCGACCAGGCCCGCGGCGGCCGCGTGAAGACCGCCGTGTTCGATCCGGAGCGCTATGGCGACCCCTCCGCCAACCTCTCGCTGATGAGCGAGATGCTGGGCGGCCTGGCCAACGGCCAGATGCTGCTGAACCACCAGCCCAAGTTCGACCTGCGCACCGACAGGGTGACGAGCGTGGAGGTGCTGGTCCGCTGGCGCCATCCGGTCCGCGGCCTGATCGCGCCGGACCGCTTCATTCCCATGGCCGAGGAGACCGGCCACATCGGGGCCCTGACCGAGTGGGTGCTGGGCCGCGCGCTGGAGGAGCAGGCCCTGCTGCGCCACCACGGCCACGAGGTGGCCATGTCTGTGAACCTGTCCGGCCGGTTGCTGGGCGATCCGGATTTCGCGACGACGGCCCTGGAGCTCGCCCGCGGCGCGCGGGGCGAACTCTGCTTCGAGATCACCGAGACGGCGGTCATCGAGAACCCCGCTACGGCCCTGAAGACCATCGACCGCTTCAAGGCGGCCGGCATCGGCATCTCGATCGACGACTATGGCTCGGGGCTGTCGTCCCTGGCCTATCTGAAGCAGATCCGCGCCGACGAGCTGAAGATCGACAAGGCCTTCGTCCTCAAGATGGACGAGAGCCACAAGGACGCGCTGCTGGTGCGCTCGACCATCGACCTGGCCCACAGCCTGGGCCTGAAGGTCACCGCCGAGGGCGTCGAGACCGACACGGCGCTGAGCCTGTTGGCCGGCATGGGCTGCGACATCGCCCAGGGCTACCTGATCGCCCGACCCATGCCGCTCAAGGAACTTTTGATGTTTTTGGGCGAAGAGGAGACGGGGAAGAGGCGTCGCGCCTGACGAACAACCGGCATGTCTAAGTCCATCGCAGCCTTTACGGGCATGATGCTGGCCGCGCTGTTCGCCTGCAGCGCCGCCGCCGCCGAACCCGATCTCTTCTCGCGCCAGGCCTTCGAAGGCCTGATCGACCTGCGCGCCGTCGCGGCCGACGGCCAGCCCTCCTATCTCGACGGCGGCTTCGGCCGCGCCCGCTATGGAGGGAACGGCTCGGGCGACCTCAGGGGCAAGCTCTCCCTGGCCGACGCGGCCCTGGTCTGGAAGCCGCAGCTCAGCTGGAGCCTCGGCGCGATCGTCGACGTCGAGCACCAGGACGGCCAGGAACATCCGTTCGACCTGGTCCAGGCCTATCTGACCTTCCGTCCAACGCCGGGCGGCGACACCCGCTTCAGCGCCCGCGCCGGCTTTTACTACCCGCCGATCTCCGAGGAGCACGAGGGCGCGGCTTGGTCTGTGGCGGATACGATCACGCCCTCCGCGATCAACAGCTGGGTGGGCGAGGAGGTGAAGGTGGTCGGCGGCGAGGGCAGGCTGACCCACCGGTTCGGCGACCAGGAGGTGTCGGCCACGGTCGGCCTGTTCGGATATGACGACACCTCAGGCACGCTTCTGACCTTCCGCGGCTGGGGCCTCACCGACACCAAGGCCACGGCCTTCGGCGCCTTCAGGATGCCGCCGCTCGATCCCTACATGGCCAAGCGTCAGGCCCCGGTCACCCAATCCACGGCCGAGCTTGACGGCCGGGTCGGCTACTACGCCCGTCTGGACTGGCGCCCGACGGGCCGGCTGGCGCTCAGCGCTTTCTATTACGACAACCGCGGTGACAAGATCGCCGTGGAAGACCTCCAATGGTCCTGGGCCACGCGATTCTGGAACTTCGGGGCCAGCTTCGACCTGGACGAGCACACCCGGATCCAGTCGCAACTGATGACCGGCCAGACCCTGATGGGCTATCCGGGCGCGGGCCATCCGGAATGGATCAATCTGGGCTTCAGCTCAGCCTATGTGCTTGCAACCCACGGCTTCGGGCGCAGCGGCCTGACCGGCCGGGCCGAGTATTTCCGGACCGGCGACCGCAATTTCGATCCCGCGGTCGACGACCCCGAGGACAACCGCGGCGAGCACGGCTGGGCCCTGACAGCCGCCTATCGCTATGACCTGACCCACAACGCTCGGTGGATGCTTGAGGTGCTGCACGTCCGCAGCCAGCGGCCGAGCCTCGACGAACTGGGGGTTGAGCCCCTGCAGAATCAGACCCTGGTTCAAACATCGGTGCGGCTGGCCTTCTGAGCCCTAGCCGATCCGCCTTCCGGTCGGCATAAGCGCAGGTCGATGCAGGTTGGTTTACCCCTGACTGACGTTCATCTCGGCGAGCTGAAGCGCGAGCTTCAGCCCGATCCCGCGGCCGATGCGGCGCGCTGGGCGGTCTTGCTGAAATCCGACTACCGGGCCGTGGTCGACGCCGCCGTCCAGGCGATGCGCATCGGCGACAGGGGCGTCATCGCGGCGATCGGCGAGGCGGTCATCGCGCGCGGGATGCTCGGCTTCAAGCCGCTGCGCCGCGCAGGTTTCATCGCGGTGATGATCAACATCCTGATCGAAGAGGGCCGCTTCGACCTGGCGCAACAGGTGCTCGCGTACTTCCGGTCGGACGACGACTCGCCCTCGGCCAAGGGCTTGATGCTGGAGGCCAGGACGCTGACCGGGATGGCCCGGCTGAAGGACGCGCGCCAGGCCGTGGCCCGGGCGCTCGAGATCGAACCTCAAATTCGCGGCGGCCACAGGCTGCTCGGCCTGATCGATACCGTGCGAGCGCTCAAACCCCGCGTGGCCCAGGGCGACGCCGGCTGGCCGGAGTTACGCCGCCTGGCCGAGGCCTACCAGGGCCTGGAGTTGCACACCCTCGCGGCCAAGCTGATCCACGAGAGGATCCCGGCGATGCCCGCCCCGACGCAGGAGGACTATGGCGACGCCCTCGAGTTGCTGAAGATCGGCCTGCCGCAGCTGGGCCCCGAATTCGTGCTGCGCCAGACGCCCGCCCTGCGACCTGTCGCCGGGGACGACCGGCTGAAGGCGCTCATCGCCGAATGCCAGACCGCGCTGGGGCGGCCGGACAAGGCCGTCGGAGTCGACGAAGGCGGCCGGGACCTCAGGCTGCATCGCGCCCTGGCCTGCGCCGCTGCGGGGGACATCGACGAGGCCGTGGCGCGCCTGGGGCGCCTGACCCTGAAGCTCCGGGAGGACCTGGAGGTGCGCGCGGCGCTCGCCTATTGGGTCGGCGCGCACGTCCTGAGGGAAGCCCCGCTGGTGCTGCGGCCGCCGGACGGCGCCCGCCGCATCTTCAACCTGATGCCGTTCAACGACGAGATCGCCATACTGAAGATGCACCTGGCCGAGATGGCGGACCTCGTCGACGTCTTCGTCATCGTGGAATCCGAGGTCACCTTCACCGGCCAGCCCAAGCCGCTGCATTTCCAGGCCCACAAGGATGAATTCGCCGGCTACGGCGACAAGATCCGGCATGTTGTGGTGAGCGGACACCCGCCGGCCTTCCACAGCCCCTGGAGCCGCGATTTCCGCCAGCGGGACATGGCCGTCACCGCGCTCTCGGGCCTGGCGGCGCCGGACGACCTCGTGCTCCTGACCGACGTCGACGAGATCGTCGATCACCGCGCGCTCGACGGTTTCGACGGCGAGTTCGCGGGCCTGCGCATGGCGATGTTCCGCTACTTCCTCAACTACCGCCCAGCCCCCGCCAATTTCCCGGTGCGGCGCACGGGGGCGGTCTGGAAGGCCAGGCATCTGCGGAAGTTCGGCTCCAGCTACGCCCGATTCGACCTCGCCCGGCGCAAGCAGGTTCCGGCGATCGACCACGCCGGCTGGCATTTCACCTCCGTTGGCGCGGCTGAAAGACTCGTGTCCAAGGTCAACAGCTACGCCCATCAGGAGCGCGCGGTGGAGTGGCGCGATCTGGACGCGGTCGAGCGCCGACTGGCCGCTATCCGCTCCGGCCGCTTCGAGCCGGGCTGGGAGCGGGCGGAGGTCCACGAGGCGATGCCCGGCTACGTCGTCCGGCGGCTGGACGAGTTCCAGGACCTGCTGATCTAGGAGCCACCTCCGAAAAGGCCGCCGAGGCGGCCCGGGCGAGGCTTCCCGTCCAGTGAGCGGGTCTGCCGAGCGGGATTGCCGGCTACGATCGTCCGTGGCCGGACGTTGGACACGACCACCGCGCCCGCGGCGACGATCGCCTCGTCGCCGATGGTGACGCCTTTCATCACCGCAGCGCCGAAGCCCAGCCAGCAGTCCCGGCCGACCCGCACGGGCCGGGCGCCGATGGAAAGGTCGCGCCGGGGGCCGAGCTTCAGGATCGAGCGGAAATGCGCCCGTCGCTCGGCGGGGTCGGTCGGGTGGGTGTCGTTGTCGAACAGCTGGACGCCGTGGGCGAGCAGTGCGCCCTGGCCGATCTCGACCTCCGTCCGGACACTGACGATCACGCCGTCGCCGAGATAGGCTTCGGGCCCGATCTCGCAGCGGCCGTCGCCCTCGCAGCGGATGATCCCGCGGATCACGGTGTTGTCGCCGATCTTCACGCGCCGCTCGCCGTCGGGCGTGAGCAGGCGGGCGTGCAGGCCGAGGCGGACTCCTTCGCCCAGCTCGGCGCCCCGCGCGAAGGCCTCGAACACCTCCATCAGCCGGTCGCCGTCCTCCGGCCGGTCGAACAGGGCGCGCGCGGCGGCCGCGTCGGCGGGGCGGGCGAACACCGGTCCGTTGGCGAAGGCGTGGTCGTGAGGGTCGAGATAGGGGCGCATCGCCATCCCTAGTCCTCGGGCCTTTCGGCGCTGAGCGCGCGTTCGAGCGCAGCCGTTTCGGCGGGGCCGAGCGGGCGCCCGGCGGCGGATTTGTAGCACGCCGTCAGCGTGAGGATGGCCCGGTCCCAGCGGCAGTGGTCAGAGGCGGCCGGCGCGCCGGCTTCCGAGGCCGCGACCAGTCCGTCGTCGGTCCAGGCCCGCGCCAAGGCTGCGGCCATCTCATCGACGTTCTCGCCGTAGAACAGCAGGCCCGCGCCCGATATCGTCTCGGGGATGGAGGACTGGCTGGCGGCGACGATCGCCCGCCCGTGCCACAGCGCCTCCAGGAGCGACTGTTAATGCCCCTCCAGCAGCGAGGGGAAGACCACGAACCGCGCCCGCCGATAGCAGACCGCCAGGAGCTCGTCGGAGACCACGCCGAGGAACCGCACCTGGTCCCGCAGTCCGAGGCGCTTCACCGCCGCCTCGAGCTCGGGATGGAAGGGCGCATAGGCCCGACCGGT
>CAZTMF010000019.1:0-16364 GCA_964614675.1 uncultured Caulobacteraceae bacterium
GCAAGTTCGACGCCTTCTTCATGGCCGATCACCTGGCCGTGCTGAACATGCCGATGGAAGCCCTGAGACGCAGCCACACGGTGACCTCGTTCGAGCCGATGACCCTGCTCTCGGCCCTGGCGGTCACCACCAGGCACATCGGCCTGATCGCCACCGGCTCGACCACCTTCGACGAGCCCTTTCACGTCGCACGCAGGTTCGCCTCCCTCGACCACATCTCAGGCGGCCGCGCCGGCTGGAACGTGGTCACCACCTCCAACCCGGACTCGGCGCTGAACTTCGGGCTCGACGAGCACATGGAGCACGACGAGCGCTACCGCCGCGCACGGGAGTTCTACGACGTGGTCACCGGCCTCTGGGACTCCTTCGCCGAGGACGCCTTCGTCCGCGACCAGGCGAGCGGCATGTTCTTCGATCCCGCGCGGATGCACGTGCTGGATCACAAGGGGAAGTATTTCTCCGTCCGTGGGCCCTTGAACATCGCACGGCCGATCCAGGGCTGGCCGGTGATCGTCCAGGCCGGCGCCTCGGAAGCCGGCCGCCAACTCGCCGCCGAGACCGCCGAAGCGGTGTTCGCCCCCTCCGATACGCTCGAGCAGGGCCGGCAGCTCTATGCGGACATCAAGGGGCGGATGGACAAGCTCGGCCGGGGTCGGGACTCCCTGAAGATGCTGCCGGGCGCCTTCGTGGTGGTGGGCGACAGCATGGAGGAGGCCAGTGAGAAGCGGGCGCGTCTGGACGCCCTGGTCTACGAGGAAAGCGCCATCCACTCGCTCTCGGTCTGGCTCGGCCATGACGTCAGCACGTTCGACCTGGATGGTCCCCTGCCCGACGTCCCCCAGACCAACGCCAGCCATTCCGGACGGGACCGCGTGCTGGCGATGGCCCGGCGCGAGGGCCTGACCGTGCGCCAACTCGCCCAGCGGCTCGGGGGCTGGGGCGGGCTCGCTTTCGTCGGAACGGCGTCCAGCATCGCCGACGAGATGCAGGAGTGGCTGGAGACCGAGGGCAGTGACGGCTTCAACATCCTCTTCTCGTTCCTGCCCGAAGGCCTGGACGATTTTGTGGACAAGGTGATCCCCGAACTGCAGCGGCGGGGCATCTTCCGGCGCGAATACGAGGGCGCCACGCTGCGCGAGAACCTCGGCCTGAAGCGGCCGCCGAACCGTTTCTTCGAGCCGGGCTGAAAAAGCCGCATCGGGCGGAGCTTGCGCCCCCCGCGGGCTGCTCATAGCGTGATATAAATAGAGAAAAGACGGGGGGAACCGATGGGCGACCGCGTGAATGACGTGCGCCGGCGCGTCAGCAGCCTGAAGGCGCTGATCGAGGCCAACCGAGCCGAGGCCGAGCGGCTGAAACGCCTGCCCGATCCGGTGGCCGCGGCGTTCCTCGAGCACGACCTCTATCGGATCCTGGTTCCCGAGGACCTCGGCGGCGCGGGCCTGGATCCCCTCGCCTATTTCGACCTTTGCCAGGAGCTGGCGTCCTACGACGGCTCGGTGGGCTGGAACTTCGCTCTGGCCTCCACCTGCTCGCCCCTGGTCGGCATGCTGCCCATGGAGCGGCTGAAAGCCTTCTTCGCCGACCCCGACTGCGCCATCGCCGGCACCGTCGGCCCCTCGGGCAATGCAGTGCGGGTGGACGGCGGCTGGAAGCTCACCGGCAAGTGGAGCTGGATGAGCGGCGTTCACCAGTCCAAATGGGTGATCCTCGGCGCCTTCGTGCACGAGGGCGGCCAGCAGCTGATGAACCCGGACGGCACGCCTGAGGTGCGCCAGTTCCTGCTTCCCAAGGACCCGGCCTGCACCCTGGACGTCTGGGACGTGGGCGGCATGCGCGGCACCGGCAGCACCGACTACGCCTGCACCGACGCCTTCACCCCCGCGGAGATGTGGGTGCGGGCCTTCAGCGGCCAGTCCAACCACCCCGACCCGATCTTCCGCGTGCCCTTCACCTACTTCGGCCTAGGCCTCTGTGGCGTAGCGCTCGGCATGGCCAGGCCGGCAGTCGAGGGACTCCGCAACCTGGCGACCGGCAAGGTTTCGGCGGTCTCGCGCCGCGGGCTGCGCGACCAGGCCCAGGCCCAGTACGCCGTCGCCAAGTCCGAGGCGATGCTGCGCTCCAGCCGCCTCTATGTCCGCGAGTGCTTCGGCGAGATCTGGGAGGCGCTGAAATCCGGCGAACCGGTGACCCTGCAGATGCGCGGCCGAGCCCGTGGCAGCTACGTCCACGCCGCGGAATCGGCGTTGGAAGCTGTGCACCTCTGCTACCGGGCGGCCGGCGGCTCGGCCCTCTGGCAGAAAGGGCCCTTCGAACAAGCGCTGCGCGACGTCCACGCCGTCGGCTGCCACATCACCCTGCAGCAGGTGATGATGGAGGAATCCGGACGGGTGGAGCTGGGCCTGGAGCCGACCGTCCCCTTCGTCTGATTGGCCGGCGCGCCTTGCCGCCAAGCTCGAGCCCGGCTCAGATGGCGGTATGAACAGCGCACTCCTCGCCGCCGCCCTGGCCGGGGCCTTCTTCGCCCCCCTCGCCCGCGCCCAGACGCCGCCGCCGAATGTCACGGCGGAGCAGGATCATCAGCAGATGATGGACCAGCTCGGCATCCGGGCCTTGCGTCCTGGCGTGTCCAGCGATCCCAAGGCCAAGGAGAACCCGGTCAACTACGACGAAGCCAAGGCCAATCCCTGGCCCGACTACCCCGATCCCCTCGCCTATCCGGACGGCGCCAAGGTGAAGACCGCCGAGGAATGGTGGTCCAAGCGCCGACCCCAGCTGGTCGAACTGTTCGAACGGGAGATCTACGGCCGGCTGCCGAAGACCGCGCCCAAGGTGACCTGGACCGTCCAGACCGTCGACCACGAGCGCATGGGCTTCACGCCGATCGTCGCGACCCGGCTGATCGGCCATGTGGACGATTCAAACGATCCGGCGATCAGCGAAGACATCCCGATGATGCTGATCAAGCCGGCCCAGCACAAAGGGCCGATGCCGACCCTGGTCATGTTCCACCTGGGCGAGCTGACCTTCCCCTACCCGGCCGCGCCATCGCCCGAGGAGTTGGCGCGGATCAACGCCGCCCTGAAAGCCGAGATGACCGCGCGCGACCCCTCCCTCGACGCCGTGTTCAAGGCCCATCCGGCCTGGCAGCCTGTCACCCCGCCACCCTTCGCCGCCCCTCCGCTGGACGTGGAGGGCAATCCGCCGGGGCTGAACCAGCTGATCGCGGACGGCTGGGCCGTGGCCATGATCGAGCCCAACACCATCCAGGCGGACGGCGGCGCGGGCCTGACCAAGGGCGTGATCGGCATTTCCAACGCCGGCCAGTTCAGGAAGCCCGACGACTGGGGCGTGCTGCGCGCCTGGGCCTGGGGGGCCAGCCGCGCGCTCGACTATCTCGAGACCGACCCGGACATCGACGCCAAACACGTCGGCATCGAGGGCGTGTCGCGCTACGGCAAGGCGGCCCTGGTGACCATGGCCTTCGACCCGCGCTTCGCCATGGGCCTGATCGCCTCCTCCGGCCAGAGCGGGACCAAGCCGCACCGGCGCAACTACGGCGAAACCGTCGAGAACCAGGCGGCCACCGCCGCCTATCACTGGATGGCCGGCAATTTTCTGAAGTACGCCGCCTCGGACGCCAAGGGCGGCGCCAGGACCTGGAACGACATCCCCATCGACGCCGGCGAGCTGATCGCCCTGGCCGCGCCGCGGATGATCTTCGTCAGCTATGGCTCCCCGGCCGGCGGCGATCCCGGCTGGGTGGACCAGCACGGCGGCTACATGGCCACGGTCCAGGCCGGCAAGGTCTGGCGACTGCTCGGCCAGAAGGACCTCGGGGTCGGCGACGACTACCAGCACGTTCTCATGCCGCCGGTCGGCCAGGGTCTGATGGGCGGACGCCTCGCCTGGCGCCAGCACATCGGCGGCCACACCGACCAGCCGAATTTCAAAGCCTTCATCGCGTGGGCCGACGCCCAGATGGGCCGCGAGAGCGCCGCCAACTGACGCCTGTCAACGGCGGACGGTGAAGGCGAAGTCCCCCTGGGTGTGGTGCCCATCGGGGGACAGGGCCCGCCATTCGACCTTGTAGAGCCCCGGCGCCAGGTTCGCTGGCGCGGGAGCGGACACCGCGTCCGGGTCCTTGGGATCCTTGGTCAGGGGCGACAGCACCACGCCGTGACCGTCAGGACCGGTCAGCTTCACGCCCGAGGCGGCCGGCCGGATCACTTCGTTGAATTTCAGCCACAGGTGCGTGGGCGCGGTGGCGACAGTCGACCCCACCGCCGGGTCGGCCTTGACCAGGCGGGCGTGGGCCAGGGCTTCGCCCGCCGGCGGCAGGAAGAGAATTGCGGTCAGCAACGTCGGGAGGCGCATGGGGTTCACCAGATCGGCTTTCCAAAGGAATGCGGGAAGATGTCGTCGAGGAACATATGGAACTGCACCACAACGCCTACATGGCGCCCACTCTCGCGGTTGACCGGGACCATGGCCTCGGCCCCGATCTGGAAGTGACGCCCCGCCCAGATCACCCCGGGATTAACTGTGCCGGTGGTCATGCGGTCCGGGCCGGTGGTCGGGGTCTCCAGGCTGGCCTCGACCAGGGGGGTCAATCCGGCGAAGGGTTGGGGCAGGCCGAGGTCGCGCACCTGACTCTGCAGGTAAGGCAGGCTGTACTGCAGGGTCAGCCCCCATTCGAGCACGCGGGGGTTGGGGTCCGGCTCGCCCGGATCCTGCTTCCGGCTCGGGATGGCGTAGCCGATCTGGCCGGTCAGGGCGAAGGGCCGCGCCCAGCCCATGGACCGGGGCAGGTCCCCGGCGCCCTTGCCGAAGAACAGGGTGGGCGAAAAGGTCGTGTGCTGCTCGGCGCCGACGCCGGCCGCACCGGTCCCGCTCCATTCGGCATCCAGCCCGAACGCCAGGATCGCCTCGTGCTCGGCGCTGGTGACCGCCTGCCACTTGATCGAGGTCTCGAGGTTCTGGAAACCGCTGGACGCGGGTGATCCCGGCTCCTTTAGCCGGCTCCAGGTTTCGCCGAGGGATATGCCGAACGTCGAGGTCAGGCGCTTGGAATATTCGCCCGAGATATCGGTCTGGCCGTCCATGTGGGCGACGGTGGGCAGGGACAGCTCGTCGGCGACGGCGGGGTCGTCGACGGCCAGTGTGGCGGGGAAGAAGCGGGCGCCGGCGACGCCGTGCGCATGGGCCAGGGCGGGCGCAAGGCCCGCCGCAAGGGCGAGAGCGGCCAGGCGGCCGCGGTCAGTCGGATTCATCGATTGGGCTCTCTGCCGAACGGTTCAGGACGCGCAGGCTCCGGGCCCGCGCGGGCGGATGGCGTTCAGGCGGAGATTGGAGGGGCCGTGGAGGGCGGACGCGGCGGCGCGCGCGGGAGGGTCGAGGGCCGCTCGGCGATGGGCCGGTAGGCGAAGTCGACCGCGTCCGCGCCCGCGAAGACTTGCGGCGGTTCGGCCGACACCATGGCTAGGCTGGCCATGACGCACTGCTCGCAGGCGAGGCCGCCGAAACCGTGATGATTTCCGGGCTGCGCCGCGCGGACCAGCTTCACGCCCAGGGCGGTGCAGATCTCGACGCCGCCGGCGCCGGGCGTGGCGTCATGGGCAAGCGCCGCCGCGGGGACCAGGCCCTGCAGCGCCAACACCAAGGCGAGCACGATCGCCCGCACCCTTCCCGTCACGCTTTGCGCCCGAACCGGCCCCATGGCGTCGGCTTAGCCGCACTCGCCCCCGAGTGGAAGGCCCCGACTTTTTCGGCTTCGCCTCTTGCAGCAGACCCCCATGACGGATCAGCTAGTGAGGGGCTGTCGATCCCCGGGGAAACAACCATGAAGACCAACTGGCTTTCGGGCGTGCTCGGCGCCTGCGTTCTGACCCTGGCGGCCATGCCCGCCTCCGCCCAGACATGGGCGCGCAGCTGGGCCGCCTCGCCCCAGGCGCCGACTCCCTCGGGAGGCCGCTTCCCCGGCAGCCCGACCTTCCACGACCAGACCCTGCGTCAGATCGTGCGCCTCAGCGGCGGCGGCTCGAAGGTCCGCATCCGCTTCACGAACGAATACGGAACCGCGCCGGTGCAGGTCGGCGCCGCTCACGTGGCGCTCGCTGGCGACGGCTCCGCGATCCGGCCCGGCACCGACCACGCCCTGACCTTCGGGGGCCGGGCGACCGCAATCATCCCCCCGGGCGCGCCCCTGCTCAGCGATCCGGTCGACCTCAAGGCCGCGCCGCTGTCGGCGCTGTCCATCAGTCTCTATCTGCCAGGCCAGGTGGACAGCTGCACATGCCATTCGACGGCGATGCAGGCCGGCTATCTGGCCAGCGGCGACGCCACCGGGGCGGGCGCCTTTCCGGACACCAAGCTGCTGCCAGTCCGCGCCATGATCTCGGCCGTGGATGTGGCGGCGGACAAGCCGGCGCGGACAATCGTCACCTTGGGTGATTCCATCACCGATGGCGTGGGCTCGAGCGGCAACGCCAACAAGCGCTGGCCCGACCAGTTCGCCGAGCGGCTGGTCAAGCAATACGGCGACGGGGTCGATGTCGCCAACCAGGGGATCAGCGGCAACCGCATCCTGGGAGATGGCGCGGGCGTCAGCGCGCTGGCCCGTTTCGATCGCGACGTGCTCGCGACCCCCGGCCTCGCCTATGTGATCGTCTTCGAGGGCATCAACGACATCGGCATCGGCTATTTCCCCAAGACCCCGAACACGCCGGATTTCCTGAAGGGCTCGGGCCCGCCTCCCACCACCGAGGACCTGATCGCGGCCTACGGGCAGATGATCGCCCGCGCGCACGAGCACGGGGTGAAGATCTACGGCGCGACCATCGCGCCCTATGAAGGCGCCGCCTACGCCTCGCCGGAAGGCGAGCAGGTCCGCCAGGCCGTGAACACGTGGATCCGGACCAGCCACGCCTTCGATGCGGTGCTCGACTTCGACGCGGCCATTCGCGACCCGGCGCATCCGAGCCGCATGAAGGAAGGCTTCCATATGGGCGACCATCTGCATGGAAGCGACGCCGGCTACGCGGCGATCGCCGGCTCGATCGACCTGAATCTTTTCAAGTGAAGCAACCTCCGCGGCCTAGCTTCACGGCCGGGCCTCGTTAGGGTGACAGCGCTGGCCATGGCGCCAGCGTGGGTTCAGGGGAGCGGAAGGCGCATGAGAACGCCTCCAGGCGTGAGCCCGGCGGATTTCGCCGCGGCGATCAAGGAATTCCAGGCCGCGATCGGGCCGGAGTGGGTGTTCACGGACGAAGCCACCGTCGATCTCTACAAGGACGCCTATTCGCCGATGTGGGGGGAGGCCACCGAGAAGGTCGCCTCCGCAGCCGTCGCGCCGGACAGCGTCGAGCAGGTGCAGGCGATCGTGAAGGTCGCCAACACGTACAGGATCCCGCTCTACACGATCTCGACGGGCCGAAATCTGGCCTACGGAGGCTCGGCCCCGGCCTATTCCGGCAGCGTGGTCCTGGACCTCAAGCGGATGAACCGCATCCTCGAGGTCAACGAGGACAACGCCTATTGCCTGGTCGAGCCGGGGGTCAGCTACTTCGACCTCTATCGTCACATCCGCGAGCGCGGCCTGAAGCTGTGGATCGACCCGCCCGATCCGGGTTGGGGCAGCCCCGTCGGCAATGCGCTCGACCACGGCGCCGGGCGCACGCCCCTGCCCTACCGCGACCACTTCGACGCCCACTGCGGCATGGAGGTGGTGCTGGCCAACGGCGAGGTGGTGCGCACCGGCATGGGCGCCCTGCCTGCCGCCAAGACCTGGCAACAGTTCAAGTACGGCACCGGCCCGATCATCGACGGCATCTTCTCGCAGTCGAACTTCGGCGTGGTGACCAAGATGGGCTTCTGGCTGATGCCCGAGCCCGAGGCGGTGCTGGCCGGCTCGATCAGCGTGCCCAACCACGATGACGTGATCCCGTTCGTCAAGATCATGGCGAACCTGATGTATTCGAACGTCGTCAACTGCACCTACGGGATCTCGAGTCCGATCTTCAACGGGCCGCCCAGCCCCGAGATCGAGGCCCTGCTGGCCAAGCCGGACGGCGGTTCGCCCGAGGAGTGGGACGCCTACGCCCGCTCCAAGGGCGTGCCCTTCTGGCAGACGGGGCTGAACTTCTACGGGCCCCTGAACGTGGTCCAGGCCCAGTGGGAGCACGTGAAGAAGCGGTTCTCGGAGATCCCCGGCGCCCGCTTCCAGGACGGCGAGGTCATCCACTTCCCCCTGACCGACGAGCAGATCTCCAAGATCTCGGACCCGGTCTACCTCGGCATCCCGAGCCTGAACGTCTTCTCGACCCTGATGCAGCTGGAGGGGAACAACGGCGCGACCGTCGCCGGGCACCTGGACGCCTCTCCGATCCTGCCGCTCGACGGGCGCGAACTGCTGAAGGCCCACCGGGTGTTCGCCAAGCTGTTCCGCGAGCAGGGCCTGACCCAGTTCGTGGGCTTCGCCATGCAATACCACTGGCGCACCTTCATCATGTTCCAGGGGATGCACACGACCCACGACCCCGCCGAGAACGCCCGGGTCCGCGCCATGTACGAGAAGGTCATCGAGACGGCGTCGGCCAACGGATGGGGCATCTACCGCACCCACGTCGCCTTCCAGGACAAGGCGGTCGCCCAGTACTCGTTCAACAACCACTCGCTGCTGCGTCTGCACGAGACGATCAAGGACGCCCTGGACCCCAACGGGATCCTGTCGCCGGGCCGCTACGGCATCTGGCCCAAGGACATGCGCCGGAGCCGGACATGATCAGGATCACCCTCATCACGGCCCTGGCGAGCCTCGCCGTCGCCTCGGCGGCCGCGGCCAAACCGGCGTCGGCGCCGTCCAACGCCACGGCGCAGTCCGGATGGCTCACCCTGCCGACCCCGCCCGACCCCAGCCTGAAGACCCCGCTGCTCCAGCACGGCCGCGAGGTCTTCCGGGCCCGCTGCAACCTCTGCCACGGCGACTTTCCCAAGGATTCCAAGCCCGGCATGGTCCCGATGGTCGGCACCCAGATGCTGCAGCGGAAGTACCAGGGCTCCAAACCCGCCCTGTTGGAGCAGCGCACCGACCTGACGCCCGAGCTGGTGAAGTTCTATGTCCGCCACGGCCAGGGGATCATGCCCTTCTTCCGGCCGACGGAGGTCAGCGACGCGGATCTGGACGCCATCGCCGCCTATCTGACGCGGAAGCGCTGACGTAGAATTGCGCCGAACAATGCGAAGGGGGTGGGCATGTGGCTCGAGAACCTAGCCCGGTTCGCCAGCATCGTGAGCGCGCTCGCCATCGTCGTGAGCGCCGTCTACGCGTCCATCCAGATTCGCCACAACACCCGCGCCGTCCGCGCCTCGGCATTCCAGCAGGTGATCAATTCCTTCGCCGCGATCTCGTTCGACATCGCCAAGGACGAGAAGCTTGTCGACCTGTATTTGCGGGCTGGACGAAGATTTGAATCGCTGAGCGAAGTGGAGCGCACGCAGTACAGCCTGATGCTGCTGAGCTTTCTGCGCCGGGCCGAGAATGTCCTGTATCAATCGAACACCCACCATCTGACCAGTGAGCATTGGTCGGGGATTCGGAACAGCATCAAGGCGATCCTGACTCCGCCGGGCGCGCGCGCCTGCTGGATGGAAATCGAGGACCGGCTGAACCCTGATTTCCGCGCCTTCGTCGCCTCGATCATCGCAGAGCAAGCCTAGGCCGGCAGAGAGGGGCTTGGCGCGCCCACCGAAGCGCCTATAGTTAGGCGATCAATTAAGTGTCTGACCGAGCCGCCGCATGTCGCTGACCCTCTATTTCCACCCGCTGTCGTCGTTCTGCTGGAAGACGCTGATCGCCCTTTACGAGGCGGACATCCCGTTCGAGCCTAGGGTGGTGAACCTGGGCGACGAGGCGGACCGCGCGGCGTTCCAGAAGGTCTGGCCGCTGGCCAAGTTCCCGGTGCTGCGCGACGCGGCGCGGGGCCAGACCATCCCGGAATCGACGATCATCATCGACTATCTGGCCCGACATTATCCGGCCGCGGCGCGGCTGGTCCCGGCCGACACGGACGCCGCCCTGCAAGTCCGTCTGCTGGATCGACTGATCGACAGCTACATCCACCACCGGATGCAGCAGGTGGTCAGCGAGCGGATGCGTCCCGAGGGCCAGCACGATCCGTACGGCGCCGACCAGGCCCGCGGCGCCATCCGCCAGGGCTACAACCTGATCGCTCCGATGATGGCGGGACCCTGGGCCATGGGCGAGACCTTCACCCTCGCCGACTGCGCGGCGCTTCCGGCGCTTTACTACGCCGACTATGCGGTCCCGCTGGCGGACTGGCCGCAGCTTGCGGCCTACCTCGACCGGCTGAAGGCCCGGCCGAGCGTCGCGCGGGTGCTCGAGGAGGCTCAGCCATTCTTCAAGTACTTCCCGCTGGCGAACGACCGCTGACGCAGGCCTCGACGCCCTAGCTATGAGGCTCAGCGCCTTTCGCCGTGGGCTTTTGCGATCGAAATCAGCTCGGCGGGGCGCGCTGCGATGTGCATAGCGCCCGCGGACACCAGTTCATCCTGGTCGCCATAGCCCCACAAGACCCCGACCGTTCCAACACCATTCGTCCGCGCACCTTCCACGTCCTGGCGTCGGTCGCCAACCATCAGGCAACGCTCCGCACTCAGTTCGTGTCGCCGCAGCACATGGGCGATCAGGTCGGCCTTCCTGTCGACGGCCCCGCCGGGCTCGGAGCCGTGCACGCCCGCGAACAGATCGATGAGGCCGAGGCGTCCCAGGATCCGCTCGGCGAAGATCGTCCGCTTCGACGTGGCGATGTAGAGCTTCGCCTTCAGGGCCAGGAGATGGTCCATCGCCGCCGCAAGCCCTGGATAGACCGTCGTCTCGAGGAAGCCCGCCGATCCGTAGTGGTCGCGATATGCGAGCACGGCCTCAGCCACACGGTCGTCTCCGAACCGGCCCAGCACCTCCGCCAGCACCTCTTCCAGAGGTGGGCCGATCAGTTTGTCGATGTCCAGATTGTCGGGACGATGCCCCAACGCCTGGAGAGCCGCGTTGCAACTCGCCAGGATTCCGGGCTTGGAGTCGACGATCGTGCCGTCCAGATCGAACAGTATCGAGAGGGGCGGAGCGGCCATGCGTCAGCTTAACGTCGAGATGTCCGCTCGCCATCTTTCGCAGACGCCAGCAGAGGCGGCCTCCTTACGCCCGGTCCCGCTACTGATACCCCGGCAACGCGGCCGTCGAACCGTTCAGCTCCACCAGCTTGTTGAGCTGGCCGCCCTTGGAGCCGTCCTTCAGGGGGAAGATCATCAGCTTCACCTTGTCGCCGGGCTTGAGGCTATCCTTCTCCCAGCCCTGGCGGCGCAGGAAGTTCACGCTGGTGCACTCAACGCCCCACTCCTGGGGCGTTCCCTTGGCGTCAGGGACCATCACCTGGATCCACACGTGCGGGTTGGTCCACTGGAAGTCCTTGACCACGCCCGAGATCGCCACCGGCTTGTCGCGATCGAACATGGCGAAGGAATGGTGGGCCATAGCCGGTGTGGCCGCGAGGGCGGCCAGGGCCAGGGCGAGGCCGATCAGGCGGCGTCGATGCACAGTGGGCTCCATCACTTCTTGACCGGCGGCACGCCGAATCCGGTCACGCCGTTGGCCTGGATCTGGTTGCGGTTGTTCTCCTCGCAGACGTACTCGCCGATCGTCCAGGTGGGATGCAGCTTGTAGGTCCGGACCGAGGTGAAAGGCTCGGCATAGGCCTTGGGGTCGTCCAGGGTGATCGAGTCCTCGAGCGTGTCGGGGGCGGTCCGCCGGAAGCGTTCGGTGATGGTCAGGGCGTCCGAATGGGGCAGGCCGGTGAAGTCGCCCTGGGTATCCTCGCGGATGTTGGTGGTGCTCACCGTCAGCGCGTCCCCGTCCCAGCGGCCGACAGAGGTCCCATAGTAGGTCGGATCCGGATCCTTGGGCTGGCCGCCATCCAGATAGATGCGCCGCACCTGGCCGGCGTATTCGTAGAGCATGGTCACCCGGCCGGGCGTTTGCATGATCTCGAAGGGATAGGGCACCACCTGGATGTGCGGCATGCCGGGCGGCAGGCAGTCGGCGGTGACGTCGTCGATCGGCTTGCCGGCGTCGAAGGCCTTCATCCGCCTGGCGTAGAGGCCCTCATAGGGCGGCTTCAGCTTGGGGATCGACTTGTCGGCCCGGAAGGTGAAGTAGCCGGTCAGCTGCCAGACGCCGGTGATGTCCGGCTGGGCCGGGTCGGCGTAGCGGGCGTTCAGCGCCGGCGCGGCGGAAGCGGCCGAGGCGGCGAGCGCCGCGGCAAGGATCAGGACGAGGCCCCGCATCAGAACATGCCGTTGGCGTTGGCGCTGGAGGCCGGGATGTCCTGCACCGCGTCCCAGTGCTCGACCACCTTGCCCTTCTCCAGCTTGAAGAGATCGAAGATCGCCCGCCCGGCCGTGCCCGGCGTGCGGATCGAACGCACGTGCAGGATCACATAGTCGCCGTCGGCGAAGGCCTGGACGATCTCGCTGTGGCTCTGCGGAAACTTGTCGCGCAGGAACTGGATGAAGCCCTTCAAGCCCTCAGGGCCATCGGCGGCGGTCGGGTTGTGCTGGGTGTAACGGTTCCCGAGGTATTTCGAGGCGGCGGCGAAGTCCTTGTCGTTCAAGGCCTTGTTGTAGAACTCTATGACCGCCTGTTTATTGGCGCGCTCCTGCGCCGTCTCGGCCGACGCCGCGCCTGAGAGCAGAATTCCCACCGCGAACGCCGCGGCCGACGCCGCGATCCGCCACTTTCCCATGCCCGCCTCCCGGTACGGCCTTGCCGGCCTTCGTATCTGCGGCTTTGATCGTAGCTTCTGGAACGAGGGGCGCCAGTCCCTTTGGCTACCCTTACTGTTGTTATTTGCAACGGTGATAAGAAACAACAGTCTGGCGTAGGCGGGAACGGAAATAGGTTGGGCCATGAGCATAGCTGAGCTCGAAGAAACCGCCCCGATCCCCGCCCCGACCCGGACCGACGGCGCTTTTGCGGCCCCGGCCGCCCGCGAATGGCTGGCCCCGCCGGTGGCCTGGTACGCCGTCGTGATGATCTCGCTGGTGACCTTCTGCGGCCAGCTCGACTACGGGCTGATCTCGCTGCTGGTCCAGCCGATCAAGAACGCCACCCACATGTCGGACAGCCAGCTCGCACTTCTGATGGGACCGGCCTATTCCGCAGTCTACCTGCTCTTCGGCGTCCCCATGGCCTGGATCTCGGACCGCGGGCGACGCACCTATGTCCTCTCCGGCGCGCTGTCGATCTGGAGCCTCGGGACCGCGGCCTGCGGCCTGGTCTCCACCTTCTGGCCGTTCGCCGCCTTCCGCGGCGTCATGGGCGGCGCCATCTCGGTGAAGGGGCCGACCACGGTCTCGATCATCCCCGACCTGGTTCCGCGCGACAAGCTGGGCCGCGCCTTTGGCATCTACAACATCGCCCTGCTCGGGGGTCAGTACATGTCGACGATCGCCGGCGGCCTGCTGCTCGGCTACCTGCTGCATCGGATGCCGATCAATTTCCTGGGCATCGAGATCAAGCACGCCTGGCAGATGGTGTTCATCCTGATGGGCCTGCCGGGTCTGGTGATCGCGGCCGTGGTCGCCCTGACGGTTCCCGAGCCGAAGCGGCAAGGACAGTCGGAAAAGCCGTCCATGCTCTCGGTGCTGAAGTTCATGTTCCTCGGTCCGGCCGGCCGGGTGTTCATCCCGACCATGATCGGCACGGCGATGGCCGGCATCCTTCTCGCCGGGTACGGCGGATGGCGGGCCGCCTTGTTCTCACGGACCTTCCACATGGGCGCCCACGTCTATGGCCCGCTCTCGGGCACGCTCGGCCTGATCGGCGCGCCCATCGGGGTGATCATCGGCTCCATTATCGCCGAGCGGATGCACCGGCGCTGGATCGACTCCCACCTGCGCCTGACGCTGGCGGTGCATCTGATCACGATGCCCTGCTACATCCTGACCCCGCTGATGCCGACCGCTGCGTCGGCCCTGGCCGTCCAGTTCCTGCTCGGGGTCGTGATGATGGTCAGCGCGCCTTCGCTGCTGTCGGCGATGCAGATCATCACGCCCAACGCGATGCGGGCGCGGGTCAACGCCATCTACATGATCACCATCAGCGTGCTCGGGAACGGCCTCGGGCCCTCGGTCGTCGCCGGGATGACCGATTTCCTCTTCCACGACCCGTCCCAGCTCCGCTACGCCATGGTCACCCTGGCGGCGATCTGCACGCCGGTGAGTCTTGTCTGCACCTGGCTGACGGTGAAGCCGTACGGGCGGATGTATCAGCAGATCCAGGACGCCGAAGCCGCCAGGGCCTAGCCCAAGTCGATCAAGCCGGGAGTTCGAACATGGCCGAGAAGATCACCGTCCACGACCCGCGCGGCTATCCGCCGATGGTGGTCGGCAAGCGCCTGGCCAATCGGCCCGAGAGCCTGGACGGCAAGGTGCTCTACCTGATCGACTGCCTGTTCGATAACGCCGACGTCTTCATGGAGCAGCTCCGGCTCTGGTTCGCCGAGCACATGCCCACGGTGGAGACGCGGACGATCAAGCCGCGCGAGAGCTGGGTCGACGATCCGGAGATGCGGGCCAGGGTGGTGGCTGACGGAGACGTCGCCATCATCGGCGTCGGTCTTTGAAGCACCTGCTGCCCCACGGTCGTGGGGTTCGCACTGGCGCTCGAACAGGACGGGATCCCGACGATCCCGGTCTCGACCCATGTCTTCGCCCGCCTGGCCCGGGCGACAGCCCTGGCGGGCGGCATGCCCACCCTGCGCAACTCCTTCGTGCCCCAGCCGGTGGTGGGCCGCACGGCGTCTGAGCTCCGCGCCTATATCGAGAGCGCCGATCCGGTCTCCAAGCGGCCGTTCATGCAGGAGGTCATCGAGGGCCTGACGCGCGCCCTGACCGACGAGGACCTGAAGGGCGCGACGTTCGAACGCTCCACGCCGCGGCTGCTGGAGCCCGACACCGAGGACAACCTCCGCCAGCTGTTCCTCGAGCAGAACTGGACCGACACCCTGCCCATCATCCTCCCCACCGAGGCCAGGGTGGAAGCGATGCTGAAGGGCACGTCCCACGCCGCCGACAAGATCGTGGGACAGATGCGTCCCACCTCGTTCCGGGAAGCCTGGGCGTTCGACGTCGAGAAGGTGGCGGTCAACGCGGTGATGGCCGGCTGCCGTCCCCAGTACCTGCCCGTGGTCCTGGCCATAGCGGCGACGGGGATTTCGGCGCGCTCGTCGAGCACCACCTCCTGGGCCTCGATATCGGTAGTCAACGGCCCGATCCGCCAGGAGCTCGGGATGAACGACGGCGTGGGAGCCATGGGTCCCTACAACCACGCCAATTCGACCATCGGCCGGGCCTATTGCCTGCTCAGCCAGAACGGCCAGGGCGGCTCGGTCCCGGGCGACACCTACATGGGCTCGGTGGGCTCGAACTGGAACTACACCGCCTGCCTGGCTGAGGCGGAGGAGCGCAGCCCCTGGTCGCCCTTCCACGTGGACCAGGGCTTCAAACCCACCGACAGCGTGGCCAGCGTCTTCTTCGGCGGCTGGTACACTCACTCCGGCTTCGGCCCGCGCGAGACCTGGAAGGACAAGTTCGTCCGCTGCCTGACGGCCACCGACCACTTCTCCTCGCCGGTGATCTTCATGGACCCCCTGGTCGCCCGCTCCTTCGTGGACCTCGGCTACACGAAGGAAAGCCTGATCGAATGGTGCGCCGAGAACGCCCGGATGCCGGCCCGCGACTACTGGGACGACCAGTGGATCACCACCCTGATCAAGCCCCACGCGGTGGCGGGGGTCGAACCCTTCGCCAGCCGTCTGAAGGCCGCGCCCGACGAGTCGATCAGCATCTTCCAGCCCAAGGACATCAAGATCGTCGTCCTGGGCGGCGAGACCCAGGGCGCCTTCAAGATGATCAGCGGGCGCTATACGGGGCGGGGGAACAACGGGCCCAATCCGCCGGGGCTGATCGATGTCTGGCGCTGAGGGATGGCGGAGGAGAGTGGGTGTCGAACCCACCTAGGACCGGCTGACGGCCCCACCCGGATTTGAAGTCCGGACGTTCCACCGGGAACGAGTCTCCTCCCTAAGCCGTCTCCTGCAGCTGCGCTGACGACCTGAACTGCTCCAGCCGGCGCGGGTCGATGCGGCGGAGGTCGCCGCGCCTCAGCGTAAGCCCCCGCCGGTCGAAATACTCCAGGATCTGGATCGCGACCTTGCGGCCGTTGTTCAGCCGGTCGCGGAACTGGGCGGCGGTGATCTGCCCGTCGGGCTGGCCGGACGCGATCTCGGCGA
>CAZTMF010000020.1:0-16248 GCA_964614675.1 uncultured Caulobacteraceae bacterium
CGGTCTGCAGCCAGGCCTTGGCCTGGGGATCGGCGACTCCGTGGGCGCCGAAGGCCCCGGCCGCCACCGCCATCAGCCCGCTCAGAGAGGCAAGGGTCATCCAGGCGCGCACTTGGACATCCATTCGGCTTTCCTCCGTCTTGCCTCGCTCAGCCCCACAGGCCCGGCGGGGGCGGCTCGATCATCGATCCCAGATAGCTGAGCCCGGGCTCGCGGTCGCGGGCCAGAAGCAGGGGCCCGTCAAGGTCCACGAAGTCGGCGCCCTGGGCCAGGATCATCGCGGGCGCCATGGACAGGGAGGTCGCCACCATTGAGCCGATCATGACGGTCAGGCCGCGCCGACGCGCATCGGCGACCAGGGCGAGGGCCTCGGTGAGGCCGCCGGCCTTGTCGAGCTTGATGTTGACGCAGGCGTAACGGCGGGCGCAGTCGCCGAGCTCGGCCCGCGTGTGCAGGCTTTCGTCGGCGCACAGCGGCACGGGGCTGTCATAGCCCTGGAGCGCCTCATCCTCGCCTGCTCTCAGTGGCTGTTCGATCAGCTTGACGTCCAGCTTCGCGAATTCCGGCGCCAGGGTCTGGAGCATCCGGAAATCCCAGGCCTCGTTGGCGTCGACGATCAGTCGCGTCAGCGGCGCCGCCTCGCGGACGGCCCAGACCCGCTCGAGGTCGCCCTCGTCGCCGAGCTTGAGCTTCAGCATCGGCCGCCGCGCGGCTTTAGCCGCCGCTTCCGCCATCTCGGCCGGCGCGCCCAGGCTGATGGTGTAGGCGGTCTTCACCGGATCGAGCCGGTGGCGGCCGGCCATCTCGAAGGCCCTGACGCCGGCCGTCTTGGCCTCCAGGTCCCAGAGGGCGCAGTCGAGCGCATTGCGCGCGGCGCCGGCGGGCAGGAGCAGTTGCAGCTCGCTTCGGCCACAGCCGCCCTCGATCTCGGTCCTGACGGCTTCGATCCCGGCCGTCACCGTCTCTGGCGTCTCGTCATAACGCTCGTAGGGAGTGCATTCACCGCGGCCGCGGATGCCGGCCTGGACGAGTTCGACCACGACCAGCCGCGCCTCGGACTTGGCGCCGCGCGAGATCACGAAGGCTTCGGCCAGGGGCCAGCGCTCCTCGGCGACCGCGAGGGCGCGTTGGGTCACCCCAGATCGCCGAGCGCCGTATCGAACAGCAGGAATGCGCGGCCCTCGTCGCTGGCGAGTAGGTTCAGCACGGCCTCGCGGCCGCCGCTCTTCCGGGCCAGATCGCGGATCTGTTCGTCGTAGTCGCCCACGAAGCGCTCCACATGGGTCCTGAGGGCCTTCTCGGCCAGGATCCGGCGCGACAGGCGGCGCACGGCGGTGGGCGCCAGGCGCCGGACAATGGCCCGCGCGCCCGCCACGTCGCCCGCCTCATAGACCGCGGCGATCTCCTCCACGCGAGCCGGCGGCAGGAAGGCCGCGGGATCGACGCCCAGGCCTTCGATCTCTCCGAGCAGTCGGTCGATCAGCTGGCGGCCGCCCGCGGGACTGTCGTCCATCGAGGACAGCAGTTCCTGCCAGGTCCAGTCCGAGCCGTCAGGCGCATTCTGGGCCGTGGGGGCCTGGCCGGCGCCCTCGAACACCTGGCTGACCTCGGTATCGGCGGTGGTCGGCGACAGCCTCAGCCGCGGACGCAGGCCCTCTGCTTCCGCCGAACGGGGCTGCGGCGCCTGGGGGACGAAACGACGCGGCTCGGGCGGCGGCAGGCGCGTCGATGCAGCCGTCGGGGTGGCGGCCGAGCGGTTGGACACCACGCCCATCAGCCTGACCGCCTCGCTCAGCATCTCGTAGTTGCGCTTCACGCGCTCCTGGAAGGCGGCGTCGATCGCCTGGGTCTCCTCGGCGGCGGCGCGGGCGGTCGCCAGCAGGTTCTGGACCCCCGCGGCGAGGGTCTCCTGCAGGGCCTGGGTCTTGGCGGCGGTGTCGGTCGGCAGCTGGGCGAGCCGGTGCTCGAACTCGGTGACTGCGTCCTCCAGGCCCGTCAGGGTCGAACGGGCCATGTCGGTGGCGCGCTCGATCCGCTCGGCGGTCTTGCCGGAAGCCTGGTCGATCAGCTCGGCGGACTTGGCGATCAGCCGGGTCGCGTCGTCCAGCCGGGCCTGGACGGCGGCGTCGGCGTGTTGACTGGCTGCGAAGGCCGTCTCGCCCAATTGCTCCAGCTTCTTGCGGGCGGACTCGTTCTGGGCCTCGGCCATGCGCGTGGCGGACTCGGCCGCCTGGCGCACCGCCTCGATGCTGCGCATCGCATCGGCCTCGAGCGCCTGGCGGGCGTCGCGGGCGGTCTGCGCGGTCTCGGCCAGGTGCTGGGCCGCCTCGTCCTCCAGGGCGTCACGCTCGCGCGCGACCCCATCGGACAGCGTCTGCAGGGTGCGCTCGACATCGGCCAGGATGCTCTCGCGCTCGAAGCGGGCGGCCTCGGACAGGGCGCCCAGGGACTGCAGGGCGCTGGCGGCCAAGAGGTCGCGCTCGGTCTTGGCGTTCTCGGCCGCTTCCTGGGCTTGGCGGACGGCGGCCTCGGTGAGGTCGGCCAGGGACGCGGCCGCGACGGCCGCGGCGTCGTTCAGATTGGCGACGCTGGTGGCCGCCTGGGCCAGGGCCTCGGTCAGCTGGACCCGCTGAGCCTCAACCAGCATGGAGAAGTCTTCCTGGTCGGCGCGGATCTCGTTGGCCACCTGCACCAGCGCGGCGCGCTGGTTGGTCAGGGCGTCTTCCATCGAGCGGACCTGGTCGCCTACCCCCTCGGTGGCGGTCTCCAGGCGTGCGGACTGGCGGGCCAGGTCGTCGCTGGCGATACGGGCCGCTTCGGTCGCGTCCTGGGCGGCGGCGGCGAGGTCGGCGGCCCGGGCGGCCAGGGTCGCCTCGGCCTCGCCGATCTGGGTCTGAGCGAGGTCGGAGGCCTCGCTGACCATCTGGGCCTGACGGGTGATGGCCTCGCCGATCTCGCGCGAGCGCGTGTCGAGCGCCTCGGCAAGCCCGCCCATGCTCTCGCGCTCGTGCGAGAGGCGGTCGCCGAGGGTCTGGGCCGAGCCGACGGCGTTTTCCGAGAGCGCCGACAGCCGCTCGGTCTCCCCCGCCAGGGTCTCGTGCAGGTCGGTCAAGTCGGCGCGCGCCCGGGCGGCGGCGGCGGCGAGGGTGCGGATCTCCTGGCGCACGCTGTCGGCGGCGGCGCTCGCCTCGGCCGCGGCCAGCACGGCGGGCTGGAAGATCTGCTCGGCCAGGGTGTTGGCGCGCGCCTGGGCGGCGGCGATCTTCAGTCCCTGGCTGAGGCCGTAGGCGGCGATCCAGATGAAGCCGATCGGGCCCAGGGTGAACATCACCAGCATGGCCAGGCGGTAGGGCTCGTAAGCGACGGTCCCGAGCGGCCACTGGTAGCCAACGGCGTAGACCGACAGGATGGCCCACAGCACCGAGGCCGCGGCGGCCAGCATGTAGATCAGGCGCGGCGACGGACCGGTCGCGACGACGGGGATGGACGAAGGGGCCGGCAGCGCCATCGGCGCGTCGGTGGTGGTTTCGGCGATCGGCGGCGTGGGGGTCAGGGGGCCGGCGGGCTCAGCCTCGACGAGCTGGATCTCAGGCAACTCGAGATCGTCGTCGGCGACCACGTCCGGAACCTCCGCCGGTTCAAGCATATCATTGACGGAGAGCTGGAGCGGCTCGCGCTTGTCTCTTTTCATCGGCGGCCAGCCCCTCCAAAGAGCAGATTGCGCCCCGAGACGCGATCTGCCCGTCCTCTCGCGCCTGGGGTGAAAACTACCCAATAAGCCCGGATGCGCAAAGACACACGCCGGCTACGGAGGGTTCAAGGCCCTTCTAGACGGGACGGAGGTCCTTGGCCAATGGCGCGGGGACGCGGCGGATGGTCCGGAGCGGGGCCTGGTGCGCGTAGGAAACGCGCTGCACCGCGGGCGTCGCCCTGGGGCAGGGGGCGTCCTTCAGGGTCACGCCGAAATGGGCGAAGGCGGCGACGGCCAGGGCCATCACCAGATGCTCCATCGATTGGATGACCGCTTGCATCCGAATCCCCCGGACGGACGCGCGCCTTATCCGCCCGAGGCCAACCTGCGGCAAGACGCCTCATCATGAAGTTTTGGTCATGATCGGGAGGCCTAGCCTCCGAACGTCACCAGCAGCGTGTAGCCGTTGACCACAAGCGCCAGGCCGGCGCAGCCTAGCAGCCCGGCCGCCCACAGCAGGGGCCGCGACAGCGACAGGATCGAGACGGAGCCCAGCACCACGGCCAGCTGCAACAGCATCTGGGCGAGGTCGAAGAACTCGTGGCGCTCGCCGGCCTTGTCGCGGGCTTCCTCGAAGGCCTTGGCCTGGGCTTGGGTCTGCTTCTTGCCGTCCTTGCCGGGCTCGTCCTCGTAGCGGGCGATGGTCTTTTCGTACTTCTTCACGTCGGCCTCGAGCGCCGCGCGCTGGGCGGCAGGCAGATCGGGCGAGGCCATCTGGCGCTTCAGCTCGTCGGCTGCCAGACGGTAGGAGGTCTGGCGCACGTTCTTGGCCTGGTACAGGGCCCAGGTGTCGCTGGCGCGGATGTTGTTGTTGATGATCCGGTTCCTGGCGTCGTCGCCGCCCAGCTCGCAGACCGCCAGGATCGCCGCCAGGATGGCGATCATCAAGGCGGCGCGGTTCCGGAACTTCTCCTTGGCCTCGTGCTCGGCCGCCCTCTGCTCGTGCTCGAGCATGGCCTCCCGATGCCGCTCCTCGGCGGTCTCGGTGATGCGGTCGGCGGCTTCGGCGGCGTCCATTCAGAGCTCCGTCCAGGCATTTGGCCGGCTAATGTGGCGAGGCCGCCGGGCATGGCAATAGCGCGACGCCCGCGGGTTGCACGAGCGCCTCAGCTTGGACTTGCCCACCGTCGCTAGGGCGTGGAGACTTGGGGCGACAAGAGGAACGCCAATGGCTCAAGCATCTTACCGCGCGCTCAGCGTCGCCGCCGCTCTCGCCGCCCTGGCCGTCGCTAGTCACACCTCGGCCCAGGACGGGCCCCATTGGGTGGTCGATCCGGCCCATTCCGCGATCAATTTCGAGAGCTCGGCCGAGGGCGCGGCCTTCGAAGGCCATTTCGAAAAATGGACCGCCGACATCCGGTTCGATCCCAAGGCCCTCTCAAGCTCCAACGTCCGGGTCGAGGTGGAGACCGGCTCGGTTCAGACCGGCGACGGCGGCCGCGACCAGTCCGCCCAGGGCGCCGACTGGTTCGCCTCGACCATGTTCCCCAAGGCGGTCTTCGTTTCGAATTCGATCAAGGACCTGGGCGGCGGCAAGTACGAAGCCGACGGGCAGCTGACCATCCGGGACAAGACCCAGCCGGTGGCCATGCCGTTCACCCTGACCATCAAGGGCGACGAGGCCCAGATGCACAGCGAGTTCGACGTCGACCGTCAGACCTGGAGCCTTGGCGCGGGCGAATACGGCGGCCCCGACATCGTGCCGTTCAAGGTGGGCCTGAAGATCGACGTGACCGCGCACCTGGCGAAGTGAGGGGAGGGCGGCGACCGTAAAACATCCGTAGTTACGGTGGTTGGCCGCCTGGGCGCCCATGCTTCGTCCCTCCGGCGACCGGACGGACCTCCCGTCCCGCTCCGGTGAGCATGAACGGCTTTCGGCCCGGATAGGGCGACGCTAAGGCGCGGCCGAACTCACAGTCATCCGCCCAGGACGTGCTAGCCCTCGAGCTCGCCGGTGGCGCTCTGCAGATAGGTCTGCTCGCCCAGCGACCGCAGCAGGTTCAGCTGGGTTTCGAGGAAGTCGATGTGCTCCTCGGTGTCCGTCAGGATATCGGTCAGCACCTCGCGGCTGACGAAGTCCTGGGCCGCCTCGCACTCGCCGATCCCGGCCAACAGGGTGGCACGTCCCCCGACCTCCAGCGCCAGGTCGGCGGTGAGGATCTCGCCGGTGGTTTCGCCGATCGCCAGCTTGTTGAGGTCCTGCAGGTTGGGCAGGCCGTCCAGGAACAGGATGCGTTTGATCAGCTTGTCGGCGTGACGCATCTCGCCGATGGACTCGTCGTAGACGATCTGGCCAAGCCGCCGGAAGCCCCAGTTCTGCAGCATCCGCGCGTGCAGGAAGTACTGGTTGACGGCGGTCAACTCGTTGGTGAGGACCTCGTTCAGTCGCCGGATGATCGCGCGATCGCCCTGCATGGCCCGCCTCCTATTCGGCGGCGAGCCTGAAAGCCTCCTGGCTGTCCTGGATCATCCGCCGCATATCGCAGACGCATTTGGCGCAGCAGGGCTGGGCCTGGCAATGGCGGAAGATCTCGGCTGGCTTGGTCGCCCCCGACTCGATCGCCGCCAGGGCGTCGCGCTCGCGAATGCCATTGCAATTGCAGACGTACACGGGGACCAGCCCTCCGACCTGATAGCCAAAGATATAGCGGCTCCTGATAGGATTGCAACTCATTCGCAACTGAGTGCGTGGGAGCTGCGTCGGCTAGGTCTCGGCCCACTGGCGCAGGAGATTGTGGTAGCAGCCGACTAGCGTCCGCCGGGCCTCCTCGTCCGCTCCGGTCTGGTTCAGCCGCTGGATGGCCAGGTCGAGGTCGTAGAGCAGGGCGCGCCGGCCGTCGTCGCGGACCAGGCTCTGGATCCAGAAGAAGGACGCCAGCCGCTCCCCGCGCGTCACCGGCGTCACCTGGTGCAGGCTGGTTGAGGGATAGAGCACGAGATCACCCGCCTTCAGCTTGACGCTGTGCGTGCCGTAGGTGTCGACGATCTCCAGCTCGCCGCCGTCGTAGTCGGCCGGATCCGAGAGGAACAGGGTCGCCGAGAGGTCGGTCCGGAGCTTGCCGCCGGTCCTGGGATCGATCCGCAGGCCGCCGTCGATGTGGGCGCCGAAGGTCATGCCCTCGCCATAGCGGTTGAACATCGGCGGGTAGACCTGGTTCGGCAGGGCGGCGCTGATGAACAGCGGATGGCGCTCCAGGGCGGCCAGGATGATCGCCTGTCCTCTCGCGGCGACGTCAGAACGTTCGTCGATCTGCAGATTGAATTTCACTGGCGCGCCCTGGTAGCCGGCCGTGGTGCGGCCATCGACCCAGGCGTCGGGGGCGCCAAGCATCAGCTTGCGCAAGGTGATCACCTGCTCGGAGTCCAGCGCCTGATCGATGGTGACGAGCATACCGGCGGGGCCTCCGTTAGCGGCGATAGACCAGGCTGAACATCGCGGTCCGCCCCGTCCCGGGAACAGCGCGCCCACCGTCCGACTGGATCAGGTTCTCGTAATAGTGCGCGGCGAACAGGTTGAAGACGTTCAGGCGCACCTCGTAGTGCATCCGGCGATAGGCGAGGGTGGCGTCCCAGCGGACGTAGCCCGGGACGCTGACCAGATCGGTGTTGTTGAGGTATCGGGACGACATGTAGACGGCCCCGCCGCCGACCTGCCAGTGGGGCGCGAATTCGTAGGTGGTCCAGGCCGTGGCTGTGTGCCTGGGCGTGTTGGCCGGGACCATGCCCAGCGTACCCGGCGCGATCGCCTTCATGATGACGGCGTCCAGATAGGTGTAGCCGCCGAACACCTGCCAGCGGCGATTGATCTGTCCGGAAAGGCCCAGGCGTGCGCCGCGGACCCGGATGTCGCCGTTGGCGGTGTAGGTGTTGTCGGGATTCTGCGAGCGGGAGTTGGACTGGGTGATCTGGAACCCGGCGGCGGTGATGTTCAGCTGGTCGCCCAGCAGATCCCACTTGGCGCCCGCCTCGAAGGATTGGTTGGTTTCGGGAGGCAGCGGCTGGGTGAGGCCAGTGGTGGAGGTGAGCTGCTCCAGCGACGGGTTGAACGAGGTCGAATACGAGAAATAGTAGGTCTGTTCCTTCGCCGGCCGCCAGATCACGCCCGCCCGCGAGCTCGTGAAGTTCACGGTCTGGCTGAGCTGTGGGAAGCTCGTGTTGCCAGGCGTGTTGTCTCTGTTGATCGCGTTGGCGATCGTTGCCGCGAAGCGGTCGTAGCGAAGCCCGCCCACCAGCTTCACCGTCGGCAGCACGGTCATGACGTCGTTGAAGTAGACCGCCTGGGTGTCGGCCTTGCCCGACGCCAGGTTGCCCGCCACCTCGTTGAGTACAGGAGAGGTGGTGTAGGCCGGATCCAGCACCGTGACGCAACCGGTGTAGCCGGTCGGCAGGGCGACGCCGTTGCATGCGCCCGTTCGGGTCAGGGCCTGGTTCGAGTAACTGTCGTGGCCGACTTCCCCGCCGACGAGCAGCTCATGCTGGACGGGACCTGTCACGAAGTCCGCGCGCGCCTCCAGCTGATCGTAGAGCGAGCGGTCGTGGATGATCCGGTCGTGGCTCTGCAACCGCGCCCAGAGCTGGTCCAGCGGCAGGGGGCTGATCCCGACCGGCGACAAGGCGACGTAGCCCTTGGAACCCACCGTGCCTATGCCCTGGGGCGCGGTCTCGATGGCGTCGGTGCGGACGCTGTTGAACTGGATCTGGTTGCGCAGGCTGAGACTGGAACTGAACTCGTGCTTGGCCTCCGCACCCAGCGCCACCACGTCCTGTCTGGTGCGGTCGGTAGAGTAGCCATAGACCGTATCCCTGTCGCTCATGACGGGGCGACCGTTCAGCGGCGGCACGCCGTAGTCCGGACGGTCGTTGTTGTGCTGAAGCAGGGCCGAGACCGTCAGCTGCGTCGGCATCCCCGTGCCGATGACATAGGAGGGCGCCACGCCGTAGTCGCCCACCGTGGTCTTGTCGCGGGTGGAAACCGCGCCCTGCTGGCCCATCACCGCCAGGCGGAGCGCCGAGCGGTCGCCCGTCGGCGCGTTGACGTCGGCGGTCCCCCGCGCGAGGCCGTTGCTGGTCCCTGACAGGTCCACTTCCATGGACGGAATCGGTCCGGGGCGTTTCGACACCTGGTTGATGGCCCCGCCCGTCGAGCCGCGCCCGAACAGCATGGAGGAGGGACCCATCAACACCTCCACCGAGTCCAAGGCGAAGGTGTCGCGGTAGTACTGGCCGCGGTCGCGGAAGCCGTCGAGGAAGATGTCGGTGCGGGCGGTGAAGCCGTTCAGGTTGATGTTGTTGCCGATCTGGCCGCCCTCGGCGCCGCCCAGGGTGATGCCCGGCACATTGCGCAGGGCGTCCGCAAGGGACGCCGCGCCTTGCGACTGCAGCAGCGGTTTGTCGAGCACGATCACCGACTGCGGGACGTCCTTCAGGTCCTTGGACAGGCGCGAGAGGGCGTTGTCGCCGTCGCCGTAGCCGCGATGCCGGCCGGTCACCTCGACGGTCTTCAGCTTCGTCGTCCCGTCGGACCCTTCCGCCGCGTGGGCGGCGATCGGCGACAGGGCCAGACCCAGGGTCACCGCTCCCATCGCCCTGACGAGGTCCGGCGCGCGTCGGCGGGAGACGATGCCAGACCGGTTGCTGGCGAGATCGATCATGAAGCCCCCGGCGCCCTAATTGCGAATGCGATTGCGAGTCGTTCTTAATAAAGGGTCTGGGGCTTGGCAATGCGAATCATTCGCAATTACATGGAATGTGCGCCCAGGCGTCGGCTCGACCTGGCGCGCACATGCGCCGGCCGGCTAGCTGGGGATCTACGGGAGGGTGGAGGCCTTGGCGTCCAAAGCCGCGGCAATGGCTCCCCGGGTAGGACTCGAACCTACGACAAGTCGGTTAACAGCCGACTGCTCTACCAGCTGAGCTACCGGGGATCAGCCTTGCAGGAGCGGCGCCTATACGCTGACCGATTGATCCGCGCAAGACGGGGCTAGGTGCGAAAAAAAGCCCGGCGCGAAGGCCGGGCTTGAATGAGTTGGTGATGGTGGGGTGTCTTCGGAGAAGACATCGTTAACTTGCGCTCACAGGGGTTAAGGTAAGGTTAACCACCCTGCGCCCGGTTGACTCAACGGCAACGATGCGAGTGCGCGCCGATCTGGTGGCCGATCACCGCGCCGCCGCCGGCGCCCAGCACCGTGCCGACGCCCCGAGATCCCCGTCCGGCCAGCTGGCTGCCGATGATCCCGCCGCCGATCGCGCCCAGCACCGTGCCGGTATTGGCCGAGGCGTGGTGCTCGGCCCAGCAGTCGTTGCGGTATGCGTAGGCGTGACGATAGCCTCGGTGGGCGTTGTAGAAGTGACGATGGCCGTACCGGTCAGTGTAGTAGGCCGCGGCCGCGGGGGCCGCCGCGGTCAACATCATGCTCGCCGTGCAGATCATGCCGACGGCGGTCCGGAGCTTCTTCATGGCTGTCCCTCCTCAAGCTGGAGCTGACCTTCGAGAATGGCTAGACCAGGGGGAGGTTCCGGCCGGGGGAGGGCGGGCGTGAGCGGAGACGGATCTAGAACCTTCGTGCTGGTGCATGGCGCCTGGCACGGAGGCTGGTGCTGGCGGCGGGTCGAGGACCTGCTGAGGGCGCGCGGACACCGCGTCTACGCCCCGACGCTGTCGGGCCTGGCGGACCGGTCGCATATGGCCGAAGCCGGGATCACCCTCTCGACCCATGTGGACGACGTCGTGGGCCTGATCCGCTGGGAAGGTCTGAAGGACGTCGTCCTTTGCGGCCACTCCTACGGCGGCATGGTGGTGTCGGGCGTGGCCGAGCGTGCGCCCGAGGGCTCGATCGCCTCGATCGTGTTCCTGGACGCGTTCCTCCCCGCCGACGGGCGCAGCCTGCTCGACTACACCACCTCGGGCGGCCGCGAGGGCGGGCCGATGGTCGAGGAGGGCGAGGCGACTGGACTCGTCACCCCGATCCCCGCCGAGGTCTTCGGCGTCAACGCCCAGGACCGGGCTTTCGTCGACGCGATGTGCACCAAGCAACCCTACCGCACGCTCACCGAAGGACTGCGACTGACCGGCGCACGCGAACGCGTGCCAAAGAAGACCTATATATTGGCCACGGGCTGGGCCAACGCGGCCTTCCCGGTCTTCGCCGAGAAGGTGAAGGACGATCCGGACTGGCGCTATTACGAGGTCGAATGCGGCCACGACGTGATGCTGGACGAGCCCGAAAGGCTGGCCCAGATTCTGCAGGAGACGGCCTGAGGCGCAATCGTGTCCAAGATTGCCCCGAAATTGCGCTTTTCGTCTTTACATGTGAGTGGGCTGGACTGCGGGGCGCAGTCCTCAATGATCGGGATCCAACCGTGACATCGATGAAGAAGACCCTCATTTCCGGCTCGGTCGCCGGCGCTCTGGCGCTGCTGCTCGCGACCGGCGGCTATTTTGCGCAAGCCAGCGCCGAGACCCGCGTGGCGCCCGCCGTGGCTGGCCCCGGAGCTCCCGTGTCCTTCGCCGACATTATCCAGCGCGTGTCGCCGGCGGTGGTGTCCGTGGACGTCGAAGGCAAGTCCGACCCTAGCCACATCGCCTTCGGCGGCGGCGGCGGGGACGACGACTCCTCTCCCTTCGGCGGCGACGGCGACAGCCAGGGCGGTTCGCCTTTCGGCTTCGTCATCCCGCGCGGCCAGCAACAGCCGCGCAAGATGGAGGCGACCGGCTCGGGCTTCTTCGTCTCGGCCGACGGCTACATCGTCACCAACAATCACGTGGTCGAGGGCGCCGACAAGATCACCGTCCGCACCAACGACGACCGCTCGCTGAAGGCCACCCTGGTCGGCCGCGACCCCGACACCGACCTCGCCGTGATCAAGGTCGAAGGGGCGAACTTCCCCTATGTCGACTTCGAAGACCGCGCCAAGCCGCGCGTCGGCGACTGGGTGGTGGCCGTAGGCAACCCCTTCAATCTCGGCGGCACAGCCACGGCCGGCATCGTCTCGGCGCTGGGTCGGCCCAATGTGTCGGGCTCGAGCTACGTCGACTACATGCAGATCGACGCCCCCATCAACCGGGGCAACTCGGGCGGTCCGACCTTCGACTTGGCCGGCCGCGTGGTGGGCGTGAACACGGCGATCTTCTCGCCGTCGGGCGGTTCGGTCGGCATTGGTTTCGACATCCCCGCGGACGTCGCGGCGCAGGTCACTCATCAGCTGATGGCCGGCGGCAAGGTCGTGCGCGGCTATATCGGCGCGACCGTCCAGGACGTGACGCCGGAGATTTCCGAGAGCCTCGGCCTCGCCGGCCGCAAGGGCGCCCTGGTCGCCGACCTGACGCCGGGCGGCCCCTCCGAAAGCGCCGGGCTGAAGCCGGGCGACGTGGTGCTGGCCGTCAACGGCCATGACGTGAATTCGGCCTCCGAGCTTACCCGCCAGGTCGCGCTCGCCCACGCCGGCGACTTCGTCCACATGCAGGTCCGCCGCGACGGCAAGGTCCAACAGGTCGACGTGAAGTCGGGCACGCGTCCGTCGCAGGCCATCCTGGCCAAGAACGAGCTCCCGTCCGGCCAGCCGGGCGTGCAGCAGGAAATCCCGAGGGTTCTTGGCATGCGCCTTCAGCCCCGCGCCGAAGGCGGCCTGAAGATCCAGGGCATCGCGGGCGATTCCGATGCCTCGGACAAGGGCCTCCGCTCGGGCGATGTGATCCTGAAGGCCGGCGATCGTCGCACCAACGCCGTGGGCGACCTCGCCGCCGCGGTGACCGAAGCGCGTCAGGCCGGCCGCGAGAACGTGCTGCTCATGGTCAGCCATTCCGGGCGCAACGTCTTCGTCCCTATCAAGGTGGTCCAGACCGCCGAGAAGGATACGGGTAAGGACGCGGACAAGGCCGACGGCTGACGCCGGCCGGCCTCATCGCAAGCCAACACGGCTCCGCCGCGCCCCAGGCGCGGCGGAGTTCAGTTGTCGGCGGTTCAGCCTTGCAGGGGCGAAATGCGCTCGCCTCAATTGCGGGCTTGAAGGACGTGCCAGCCTTTTGGGACCAGCCATGTCCAAGCGCCTTGCGATCCTGCTCTTCGCCCTTGTCTTCGCCGCAGGCGGGGCCGAAGCCCAGTACGGGGGCGGCATGGGTGGAGGCATGGGCGGCGGAGGCGGCGGCCATCGCGGCGGCGGGCGTCACAAGCAGGCCCCCAATCCGCCGCCAGGCTCGTCTGCGCCCGGACAGCCCAGGCCCTCAGCCCGCGAGACGACGCCCGACAAGGCCCAGATCAACGGCGTGATCACCGCCATCGACACGGCGAGCGGCCGCGTCACCATTCGCTACGACCAGGTCGACGCCCTGAACTGGCCCGCGGGGACCACGCCTTTCGCAGTGGAGAAGCCGTCGCTGCTGACAGGTCTGAGCGTGGGCGAGAAAGTCCGCTTCCACGTCGAGAGCCAGCAGGTCTCCTCGATCGAGCCTATTGGTCCTTCTGGGTCGCCAGGAACGCGATGACGTCGTAGCGGTCCTGGGCGTTCGGCAGGCCGGCGAAGGTCATCTTGGTCTGTGGCGCCAGCGACTTCGGATTCTGGATCCACTTGTCGAGCGTCGGCGCATCCAGGGTCAGCTTGGCGGATTTGAGGTCGTCGGAGAATTCGAAGCCCGGCGTCTGCGCCGCCTTCTCGCCGAAGACGCCGTAGAGATTGGGACCGGTCAGGTTCGGCGCGCCCTTGGCGACGGCGTGGCACGAGCGGCACTGGGCGAACTTGGCCTCGCCGGCGACGGGATCGCCGGTGTTGTAGGGGGCGGGCAGGGCCGCCACGATAGCCTTCTGGGCCGGTGTCGCGCTGGCGGGCGGCGCTTCGGACGCGGCCGGCGCGGCCGACGGCATCACCGGCTCTTCGCTTCCGCCGCTCTTGCCGCAGCCGGCGAGCACAGCCGCGGACCCCAGGATCGCCACACCCGCCAACACCAGACGCATGTCTCTGCCCCTCATTCTTTCCGATCCGGCCTTGCCGGCGCGGGGCAAGCTACCGTCCAACGGCGAAGTTTCAATGCCTGCGCCGAGCTGATTCGCATCCCTAGCGAGGGCGCCTGATTTGGACTAGGTTTCAAAGGCCCGAGTGGGAACACCTTTGGGCTCAGAATTCATTCAAAGTCTCAGGAAACCCCATGACCGACTTCAAATTGCTCATCAATGGGCAGCTGGTGCCCGGCGCCTCGTCCATGGATGTGCTGAACCCGGCGACGGAAGAGGTGGTCGCCGCCTGCCCGACCGCCAGCGAGGCCCAGCTGAACGAGGCCGTCGCCGCCGCCAAGGCCGCCTTCCCGGCCTGGTCCAAGCGCCCGCTGAAGGAGCGCGCCGAGCTGCTCAACAAGCTGGCCGACGCCATGATGGCCCGCCACGAGGAGTTCGCCCGCCTGCTCACCCAGGAGCAGGGCAAGCCCCTGCCGATGGCCATGTGGGAAGTCGGCGGCACGGCCGCCGGCCTGAAGTACTTCGCCTCGCTGACCCTGGACGACAAGGTCATCAAGGACGACGCCGACAGCAAGATCATCCTGCAGCACGCGCCCCTGGGCGTGGTGGCGGCGATCACACCCTGGAACTTCCCGCTGATCCTGCTGTCGATCAAGGTCGGCCCGGGCCTCGTGGCCGGCAACACCATGATCTGCAAGCCGGCGCCCACCACGCCCCTGACCACCCTGCTGTTCGGCGAGCTCTGCGCCGAGATCTTCCCGCCGGGCGTGATCAACGTCATCGCCGACAAGAACGACCTCGGCGCGGCGATCACCGCCCACCCGGACATCGCCAAAGTGGCCTTCACCGGCTCCACGGCGACCGGCAAGAAGGTGATGGCCTCGGCTGCAGGCTCGCTGAAGCGGATCACCCTGGAACTGGGCGGCAACGACGCGGCTATCGTCCTTGACGGTGTCGATCCGAAGGAAGTGGCCCCGAAGATCTTCGGCGGCGCCACCATCAACTCGGGCCAGGTCTGCCTGGCCATCAAGCGCGTCTACGCGCCTGAGAGCATGTACGACGAGCTCTGCGACGAGCTGGCCAAGCTCGCCAAGGAAGCCGTCATCGGCGATGGCCTCGAGCAGGGCACCCAACTCGGACCTATCCAGAACAAGATGCAGTTCGACAAGGTGAAGGAGTACATCGAGGTTGGCCGCAAGGACGGCAAGATCATCGCCGGCGGCGAGGCCTACGAGGGCAAAGGCTACTTTATCGCCCCGACCATCGTCCGCGACATCTCCCACGACTCCCGCCTGGTGAAGGAAGAGCAGTTCGGCCCGGTGCTGCCGGTGCTGAGCTACAGCAACCTCGACGACGCCATCGCCAAGGCCAACGACAGCGAGTACGGCCTGGGCGGCACCGTGTGGACCAACGACCTGGATCGCGGCCAGGCAGTCGCCTCCCAGATCATGAGCGGCACCATCTGGGTCAACAAGCACCTGGACCTGCCCTTCGACGTTCCGTTCGGCGGCGCCAAGCAGTCGGGCCTCGGCGTCGAATACGGCCAGGAGGGCCTGGAAGAGTTCACCCAGCAGAAGACCATCAACATGGCCAAGGCCCCGGTCTGAACCAGGGCTTCAGCCTGATGCGCTAACCAGCCGGCGGCGGGGGCGACCTCGCCGCCGGTTCTGTTTCGGGACCGCGCGATCACTGCCCGCCCGAAGGGCCATGATGCAGCTTTGAAATATCTCGGTCGCAGGGCCGGATTATCGATGGCTCTCCTTTAGGGAGGGAGCTCCAATGAAAACGATGTTGCTGGCCGCCGCGGCGGTCATGTTCACCGCTGGCGCGGCCTGCGCCCAGGAGGGCGGCCCCCCGCCCGGCGGCGGTCCTTCGCCCGAGATGAGGGCGCTGTTCCAGGCGGTTCGCGACGCCTGCGCCAACGACATGAAGACCCTCTGCGGCGACAAGCAGGGCCGCGAGGGCATGATGTGTCTGCGCCAGAACTCCGACAAGGCGAGCCAGCCCTGCAAGGACGCCATGAGCAAGCTGCCGCCGCCCCGGCCGCCGCAGTAGGCCGCCATTCTGCTGTAGTTCCTGAGGGCGGCGGGCCAACACCCGCCGCCCTTGGTCTTTTCACGGCCGCCTAGGCCGGCTGGCCCTTCAGCGCGGGCATGACCTCGGCCGCGAACAGCTCCATCGAGCGCAGGGCGTCCTCGTAGGCGATCGAGCCGAAGATCATGTGGCCGAGCACGCCGTTGGCGCCGGCGGTCTCCACGTCCCTGGCCAGGGCGTCGCGCACCGTGGCCGGCGAGCCGACGATGCTGAAGCCGGCGGCCATGTGCGCCTCCAAGGTCTCGGGATAGGGGAAGGGGAAGGGCACGCCCTTCTGGTCCCAGAGCCAGGAGAAGGAGTTGCGCCACTTCAGATAGGCGGGTGCTGCGATCCTCAGGGCCTCCGCGTCCGTGTCGGCCACCACGATGTGGCGGTTGAGGCCCAGCACGGGGATGTCGGCGGGCGCCCGGCCGAGCTTGTCCCACTCCTCACGATATCGGTCGAAGGGGCGGCGGGCGA
>CAZTMF010000021.1:0-16117 GCA_964614675.1 uncultured Caulobacteraceae bacterium
GTCATAGGCTACATGGGCTCGGCCTCGCACGGGCCGGATCTGGAACTGGCGGCGCCGGCGCTGGAATCCCTGCTCGCCCGGCGTCGCGACGTGCGGGTGGAGCTGTTCGGCTCGATCGCGCGCCAGCCCGTGGCCGAGCGGCTGCCGGCGGCGGTCATCCGCCACGACGTGACCATCGGCGATTATGGCGCCTTCAAGTCGCGGCTGGAGGCCCTGGACTGGGACATCGGCCTCGCCCCTCTCCTCGCCAGCCCCTACAACTACGGCAAGACCGCCACGAAGTGGGCCGAATACGCCGAGGCCGGCGCGGCGGTTATCGCGTCCGATGTCGAGGTCTACCGTCCGATGATCGCCTGGGGCGCGGCCGCCCCGGCGGCTCCCGGCCGGTGGGGCGCGGTGCTGGAGCGGCTGGTCGAGACGCCGCTGCTGCGCCGGAGTCTCGTCGCCTCGGCCGATGCGCTGCTCGTCGCCCGCTTCGGCTGGGCGCGGCTCGAGGCCAGCCTCCTCGGCCTCCTGCAACGCGCGGCCGCGCCGCGTCGGGCGGCCTGAGCCTCGGCCATGGCGAACGCTCCTCCCCTCTTCGTCCGCCGGCTGCGCGCCGCCTTGCGCCGCATCGCCCCCGGATCCGCCAGCGGGATCGACGGCTTCGTCGACGGCGGCGTCGCGGGCGAGATCCGCGGATGGGCGATGGATCCGCGTCAGCCGAACCGGCGCGTTCATGTCGTCGCGATGAGCGACGGACGCGTCGTCGCCGAAGCTCTGGCGGACCAGCTGCGAGCCGACCTGGTCCAGGACGGCCGCGGCGACGGCCGGCACGCCTTCCGGCTGAGGCTCCCGGCGGCCCTGCTCGATGGCGAACGGCGACGCATCCAGGTCCAGGCGATCGTCGGCGGCAAGGCCGTCCGCCTGCTTCGCGGCGAGGTCGAGCTCGCGCCAGGCGGCGCGGACGAGGTCGAAACCGCCGGCCCGGCGAGGTCGCGGCCGGTCGCCGGTTGGGCGACGGCGATCGCGGAGGCGCCTCCCCCGTCCCTGGCGCTCGCCTTGTGGCCGTCCGACAGCGAGACCTCGGCCCCCCCGCTGGACTGGGGGGTTCTCGGCGCGTCCGGCGGTCGCCTGGTCAGGCTCGGACGACCGGGCGCCGAGATCGTGGAGCTGGCGGGCGCCCACACCGTGGTGTTCGCGCGGGCGGGCGACCAGCTGGATCCGAGGGTCGGGGTCCTGCTGCAACGGTCGCGGCCGCTGTCGGACGTCATCACCTGGGACGGCCGGACCGAGGCTTCCTGTCGGCCGGAGGCCAGGCCGCTCGGCCTGCTGCTGGGCGAGAGCCTCGGCGGCGCCTTCGCCCTGAGGGGCCACGCATTCGCTCTGATGGGTCAGGACTTCGCCCAGGCCCTCGTCCAAGGCGACATCCGGCGCGCCGAGCTTCTCCTCGCCGGGCAGCCCGCGCTGAGATGGACCCATCTCCCGGGCCGGGTGACTGAGGGCCCCGCAGGGCAAGCCGTCTCTTCGCCGGCGCCGGCGCCGGAGGGGCTGGAGGGCTTCCGATGGGCTGAACCCCAGGGCGGACGCCCCGGACGCCTGATCCCCAAGCGTTCGCCTGACCTGCTCACCATTGCGATCTGGCCCAAGTGGGGACCGGGCGCAGAGACCTCTCTTCGATCCCTGCTGGCCCAGGCGCTCCCGGATGTGGCCGTGGAGGTGCTGGCCCCGGCCAGCGGCGCGGACCGCGCCCGCGCCCTGGCGGATGCGATGGGGCTTGGCGGCGGATCGGGCCTGTCGGTCCGCGCGGTCGACACGCCGCAGTTCGGGACCCCGGGCGCATGGCTGGCCGCCCTCGCTTCCTGCGCGTCCGGCGAGGCGGTGATCGTCTGCCAGGCCGGGGTGAGCCTCCGCGACGACCCGGGCGCGCTCGCTGAGATCGCCGCCTGGGCCTGCTCGCCGATGGCCGGTGCGGTCACGGCGCCGATCCGCCGCGGCGGCAAGTCGCCCCTGGCCGGCCTCGCCCTGGAGCGTTCGGCCGAGGGCTGGCGAGCGCGCTCCGCCCATTCGCAGGCCCTGGACGGCCTGAGCCGGCCGGTCCTGGCCGCGCCCGCCAGCTTCCTGGCGATCGGGCGGGACAAGCTGGCCATGCTCGGCGAGCCCGCGGCCCAGCGCCTGCCGGCGGGCGGCGTCGACCTGGACCTTGGCCTCAGGCTGCGCCGGCTTGGCCTTCCATCGGTCCTGCTCGGCGGCCTCGCGGCCGAGTCGGAAGCCGCTCCGACGCCCGCTGGCGAGATCCATGGCGTCCCGCTCGCGGCCTTCGACCCGGACGAGCTGGCGGCGGCGGCGGCGGCCTATCCGGCGCCGAGGGACTGATGCGTCCGCTGCAGCCGCGCGGACGCCCTCGGGTGCTGGCCTTGATCGACCTGGTCCAGGACCTGGACGTGCTGCTGCCCTTGCTGCTGGCGCTGCGCGCCGATCCGGACCTGTCGCTCAAGGTGGTTGTGTCCCGCTGGTTGGAGAAGGAAAGCCCGCGCACCGCCGCGCGCCTGGACGCCGCGGGGATCTCGTTCAGCTATGTGCGCCGCCGCGACATCATCGAGGGCCGCGCGCCCGGCCTTGGCGGAATCGGGGCGGTCCTGGCCGCCTCCGAGAGCTCTCATCCGGCCCATGCGGCTGGTCACGCCCTCGCGCGACGAGCGGACGTCCAGGGGCTGAAGACCTATGTGCTGCAGCATGGCTTCGAACAGATCGGACTGTTCGGACCGGAGGCCGCTGGGGCCGAATTCGCCTCCCGGACGGTGTTCTGCTGGTTCCCGCCAGACGCCACGCCAGCCGGCCTGCCCGCGGCGACCCGCGCCAAGCTTGTGCACGTCGGCCGACCGGCGCCTCCGGGCGGCTGGATACGGGACCCAGCCCCCGCCTACGACCTCGGCGTTTTCGAGAACCTGCATTGGGATCGATACTCGGACGCGGACAGGGACCTGTTCCGCAGGGGCCTCGTGGCGGTTGCGCGCGCATTGCCGCAGGCCCGGATTCTGTTGCGCCCACACCCGGCGGGCGCTTGGGCCGACACGCTCGGCCACGAACTGGCCCCATTCAAAAATATAAGGCGGTGTCATGCATCGGAGGCGCGGGCACGCCTCGAAGGGAGCGCCGAGCTCCTGAGGGGGATTTCGCGGGTGATCACCACGCCATCAACGGTCGCGCTCGACTCCGCGCTGGCGGGGGTTCCGGTCGCGCTGGCCGTACCCGGCGGCGCCATTTATGACCCCCTGCCGCCCCTCGATCACGCTGAAGCTTGGGTGGCGTTCGCGTCCGGAGCGGCTTACGATCAGGCGCTTCTTGACCGGCTCCGCTCGCGCGTGCTGGTTGCGGGCGACGGCGCGCCTCCCATCGTCGAGCGCCTCAGGCGGGATTTGGTACGGTCGGTGGCGACGCTTCCATGACGGAGATCATCGCGAATCCTCAGGCTGAGGACGGCGCGGAGCCGCCGGTTGTCCGTGTCGAGACGGCTGGCTACGCCACCGCCACGCCCATGCTCTTCCAGTATCGCGTGCTCAAGGCAGTGATCCTGCGCGAGATGTCCCAGCGCCACGGGCAGTACCGGATCGGCTACCTGCTCTCGATCGTGACTCCGATCATTGGCATCGCCGTCCTGATGGTGATGTTCAATTTCCGCGGCAAGGTGGTCCCGTCCAGCATGCCGTTGGGCGTGTTCGTCGTCACCGGCTATCCGCTCTGGCAGGGGTTCCAGGGCCTGTACACCAAGGTGACCGCTGCGGCGGGGCGCAGCGACCCGCTGTTGATGTTCCCGCAGATCACCCAGCTCGACCTGATCCTCGCCACCATCATCCTGGAGTTCGCCACCAATACGGTGGTCTTCTTCGTCTTGTGCGTGGGCGTGATGGTGATCTTCCACACGGACGGCCCGGTGGACCCGCTGGGGGTGATCTTCTGTTACTGGGGCTGCATGTGGCTCGGCTCCGCGCTCGGGATGATCCTTTGCGGACTGCAGCGCGCGGCGCCGCTGGTGGTTCAGTTCATCAACACCTTCATGCGCTTCGGCATGTGGTTTTCGGGCGTGCTCTACGCCATCAACCGGCTTCCGAACTGGCTTTGGCCCTACCTGAAGTGGAACCCGATCTTGCACCTGATCGAAGGCTGCCGGACGCTTTGGACCCCCAGTTTCGTGGCTCCGATCTTCAGCCCCACTTACGTCATCTCGATCGGTTTCGTGCTGACCACTCTCGGTTTCGTAGTCGAGCGCCTGTCCCGGCGCCTGGTCGGCTAGATGAGCATCGAACTGGTCAACATCTCCAAGACCTTCACGACGCTTGGCCGGCGCCGGACCGTCTTCCGGAACTTCAACCTGGTCATTCCCAAAGGCCTGAACCTCGGGGTCATCGGTCCAAACGGCGCCGGCAAGTCGACCCTGCTCAGCCTGCTGGCCGGGGGCATGCATCCGGACAGCGGCAAGATCCGCCGCAACATGAGCGTCTCCTGGCCGATCGGTTACGGGGGCGGCGTGAGCCTCAACGTCTCCGGCGTCGTCAACTGCCGTTTCCTCGCCCGGCTGTATGGCAAGGACCCACAACAGATCGTTGATTTCGTGACGGATTTCACCGAGCTCGGGGAATACATGACGTGGCCGGTGAAGACCTATTCCTCCGGCATGCGCAGCCGTCTGAATTTCGCCCTCTCCATGGCGATTGACTTCGATTGCACGCTGGTGGACGAAGGCATGGGCGCCGGGGACCAATTCTTTCGCACGAAAGCCGACGCCCTGATCGAGGAGCGGCGCAAGCGCTCGAGTTTCGTCTTGGTCACCCACAACCTGCCGGAAGTGGTGGCGCAGTGCGACAAGGTCCTGGTGCTGGGCGGCCCCGAGCCGGAGTTGTGCGACAACGTTGAAGAGCGTGTGAAGCAGTACATCCGCGATATGACCGACCTCCGAGACAAGAAGAGCCATCTGCTCACCCAGCCCCACAGCGTGAACGCCGGCGAATGACCAATATCACCAGGCAGCAGAAGCTGGACGTCGACCCTTCGCACGGACGCCGTGCGGTCGATGTGTTCGCCAAGGAGTTGAGCGAGCGCTTCCGCTCGGTGTCCACGAGCCGTCCGTTCGTGGCCTTCGTGATCCTCTCGGCGGTCGTGCTGGGGATCTACTACTTCCTTCTGGCCTCTCCGCTCTACGTCTCGGAGGCCAGCTTCTCCATCCGGGGCCGCGAGGAGCCATCCGCGGCCAGCTCGCTCCTGTCGACGCTCGGCGGCGCGGCCGCCGGCGGCGGCGGGCCCACCACGACCGATACCGCGGAGCTGCTGACCTACATCAGCTCCTATGAGATGGCCGAGAAACTCGACCAACAGTTCCACCTGCGGGAGGTGTACTCCCGGCCGCGGCTCGACTTCCTCAATTGGATACCGCGCAGTTCCTCCAGGGAGCGCTACCTCGAGTTCTACAAGAAGATGGTTCGGGCCTCGATGGACCACGACACCAATCTGATCACCATCAAGGTGAAGTCGTTCGAGCCCAGGCTGTCCCAGGCGATCGCGGCGGCGCTGCTGCGGATGTCCGCCGACTATCTGAACAATCTGTCCACGATCGTGCGTCGTGACACCTTGAAGACCTCCGAGCAGGATTTGCAGCAGGCCGAGGAAACCGTCCGCAAGGCGCGCCTGGCCATGACCGCCTATCGCGCCTCCACGGGCACGCTCGATCCCGCAGCCTCGGCCTTCGCGACCTCGGCCGGCATCTCGTCCATGCAGCAGGAAATCCTGGAGCTTCGGGCCGAGCTGGCCGGCCTGCTCAGCTACAACCGGCCGAACTCGCCGATGGTGGTCCAGGCCCAGGCCAAGATCAACGGCCTGCAGACGCAGATCGCCCTGCAACAGCAGAGGATCGCCAATACCAAGGCCAGCGACAGCATCGCCGAGCGTCTGCGCACCTATGAGGGACTGCAGATCGCCAGCGAATATGCGGACAAGCAGCTCGTCGCCGCCCTGTCGTCCTACGACGCCGCGCGCAGCCTCGCGAGCCAGCGGGAGCGGTTCGTGGTGCCCGCCGTGGCGCCCAACCTGCCCGACGTCGCCACCGAGCCCCACCGCCTGTCCTCGTTCCTCGAAGCGATGCTGGTGCTGGTCGCCGTCTACGGAATCGTCGCGCTCGCCATCGCCGGCGTCCGCGACCACCAGGGGATCTGAACCGCATGCGCATCATCGCATTGGCCAGCGCGCTGCTTCTGTTCGGCGCGAGCGTCGCCCTGGCTCAGTCCACGACCAACACCCAGAGCACGGGCGGCTCGTCGAGCTCGGGATCCTCGTCGAGCTCCGGCGCCAGCGGCGCTTCGGCCGCCGTGCAAGCGGCCGCGTCCGCGCGTTCGGGCTCCTCGTCGTCGTCGACGCCGAATCCTCTGACCGGAGCGACCGCCGGCACCCCATCGGTCAACCAGCCGGTCCCGCAGGCGAGCTACTCGCCGCCGCAGGTGATGGTCCAGCTGTCGGACGGCTATCAGATCCAGGAATTCGGCACCCAGCTGTTCAGCGGCTCCTTCGCCGGCACCCGTCCGGCGGACAGGCCGGATTACCTGATCCAGCCTGGCGACCAGGTGGTGATCAATCTGTACGGCGCCGTGAACAGCGGCGGCACTCAGACCGTCGACGCCGGCGGCAATGTGTTCGTCATCGGCGTCGGCCCGGTCCACGTCGGCGACATCGCCGTGTCGGGACTGCAATCGACAGTCTCCCAAGCTGTCGCCAGGGTCTTCACCGGCGCGGTGAGCGTCTATGCGACGGTGAGCAACGCGGGCACGATCGGCGTCTTCGTTTCGGGCGAAGTGGCGCGTCCCGGCCGCTACATTGGCGGGACCCACGACAGCATCCTCTACTACCTGAACCAGGCCCAGGGCATCGATGCGAACGGCACCTATCGCGCCGTCACCATCCGCCGCGGCGGCCAGCTGGTGGCCACCTATGACCTCTACGACTTCCTGCTGAAGGGCGACGCGCCGCCGTTCCGCTTCCAGGAAGGCGACGTGGTCTTCGTCGGCCCGCGCGGCTCCCTGATCGGGGCGTCGGGCGTCCTGGCCAACCCCTACGCCTTCGAGGCGCCGCCTCAAACGGCCATGACCGGCGCCGACCTCCTGCGCCTGGTCCGGCCCACGCCGATCATGACCGGCGTGGTCGTGAGCGGCTATCGCAACGGCGCCCCCAGGGAGGCGTACTTCACCCTCGAGGACTTCGCCCGTGTCGTGCTCGGCGAAGGCGACCACGTCAATTTCTCGACCAGCGGCGTCCTGCAGACCATCAGCGTCACCATCGAGGGCGACGTGACCGGCCCCAAGGTCTACGTCCTGCAGCGCGGGTCCGAGCTGAGCCAGCTCCTGGCCAAGGTCCCGTTCGACGCCACCATCGTCGAACCGCACTGGGTGCATGTGCAGCGCCCGTCCGTCGCGGGACAGCAGAAGCAGGCGCTCAACGACGAACTCTACCGGCTGCAGAAGCAGGTGCTGACATCCTCGCCGCCGACCAACTCGGCCGCCCAGCTGGCGACCGCGCAAGCGACCCTGATCAGCCAGTTCGTCACCCAGGCCCAGAACGTCCAGCCCACCGGCAACATCGCCGTCTACAACAATGGCCAGTTCCATGACCTGCGGCTGGAGGACGGCGACACGGTGGTCCTGCCGAACCGGACCGACGTGGTCATGGTCTCCGGCGAAGTCGAGAGCCCCAACGGCCTGGCCCATGTCGAGGGCATGGACATCCTGGGTTACGTCGATCGCGCTGGAGGATTTGCGGCGCACGCCAACAAGAAGAAGTTCGTGCTGCTGCGGCCGGACGGCAGCGGCATCGTGGCCAAGCCACACGATCGTCCTCAGCCGGGCGACCAGATCCTGGTCCTGCCGAACGTGGGCAACGAGAACCTGCAGGTCTTCATCGATCTGACCCAGCTGCTGTTCCAGTTCGCCCTGAGCGCGGCGACGGTGATCTCGGTGTCGAAGAACCTCTAGGTCGGACCTAGTGTCCCGGCTCTGACGTTCGTCATCGCTCAAGGCGGCCTCGAACGAACGTCAGAGCCCATAGGGACGCTGGCAAAGCTATGATTCTATTGAGATTTAAGAACTTGACGTTCGCCGCTGAGGCCATCCCCAGCCGGGGACGAACGTCGAATTCACCCCACTAGCCGGGGCGCCGCCAGGGCGCCTCGGCTCTCGATTTCGAGGCCAGGGTGAAGCTCTCGTCCACCAGGGTCAGGTTCGGATTGTAGTAGAGGTCGGCGCCCAGGGCGTCGCCCCAGCGCTCGCGCATCAATCGCGCCTCGCGGTCCAGGCGCTCGGCCGCCTCGGCCGGCTTGTCCGACCCCCGGCTCGCCGATTCCAGGTGCATCAACCGCGCCTGTGGCGTCCACAGCGTGCGCCAGCCGCGGGCGCCGAGCTTCAGGCACAGGTCCACGTCGTTGAAAGCCACCGGCAGGCCGGCTTCGTCGAATCCGCCGACGGCCAGGAAGCGCGACCGATCAACCACCATGCAGGCGGCCGTAACCGCGCTGACTTCGCGGGTCACCATCAGCCGGCCCTGCGGCCCCGGAGACTCGCCCGGCGCGCCGCGGAATTCATGCCCTGCGACGCGATGCGGCCCCACCCCGAGGACAATGCCGGCGTGCTGGATGCGGCCGTCCGGATAGAACAGCTTGGCGCCGACCGCGCCCACGTCCGGCCGCACCGCCAGCGCCGCCATGACCTTCAGCCAGTCCGGCTCGACCACCAGGATGTCGTCATTGATGAAGGCGAGGAGCGGAGACGCCGCAACGCGGGCCGCGGCGTTGTTCAGGCTCGAGAAGTTGAAGGGCGCGTCGATGCGCATGACGCTGACCCCCGCCATCCGCTCGAGCCGCTGCAGCAGCCTGAGCGCCCGTTCGCTTCGGCTGCCGTTATCGACGATGCAGAGCCTGAGCGCCGGATAGTCGGTCTGCTCCAGCAGGCCCGTGACGCAGGCCTCCAGGAGCCCTGGATGGTCGCGGGTCGGGATGATGGCGGTGACCTCGGGTGCGGGCTCGGGCAGCGCCCGCCTGACCATGATCCGGCCGCGGGCGCCGGCCTCGAGCCGCGCCGGCGCGCCGGCGCGAGCCAGGTGGTCGGACACCAGCCTTACGCGCGCCGCGTCGATCTCGGGCCGGGAACGTTGCGAAAGGCTGCCGCCACCCGGGAAGATCCGCCAGTGATAGAGCACCTGGGGAATGTGGAGGATCGGGCCGGCTCCGCTCTCCAGCACCCGCAGCACCAGATCGTGATCCTGAGCCCCTTCCAGCCCCGCCCTGAGTCCGCCCAGTCTCCGGATCAGGGCCGTGCGGACGGCGAAGGCGTGGTTCACGTAGTTCTGGGCCAGCAGGCGCTCGCGATCGAGATCGGGCTTGAAGCGGGGCTCCGAACGCCGTCCGTGAGCGTCGATGGAATCCTCGTCCGAATAGACGGCGGCCGCTTCCGGATGGGCGGCGAAGGCGGCGCCGATCATGGCCAGGGCGTGGGGCGCCAGGACGTCGTCGTGGTCCAGGAAGACGACCGCCTCGCCATCCGCCAGCGCCAGGGCGGCGTTGGTGGCCTCGGCCACGCCCCTGGCTTGGTCGTGGACGGCCAGCCGTACGCGCGGGTCGGAGGCCTGTGCCCGCCGAAGGATCTCGCGAACCCTCTCCGAGCGGGAGCCGTCGTCGGTGATGCACAGCGTCCAGGCGGGATAGGCCTGGGCCCTCACAGAGGCGATGGCCTCCTCCAGATGCTCGGGGCGGGGATCGTGCACCGGCATCACCACAGAGAGCACGGGCAAGCCCCTGGCCTGGTCGGCCCAGAGGCGAATCTCATCGATCTCGGCCGGGCCCGGCTCGTTCCGGGCGATCCAGCTCCGATAGGCTGAGATGCTTGGCCCTTCGGACCGGCGCTCGACCGGCGGCCAGGCCTCACGCAGGGCCGCTGCGAGGGTCTCGCCGCCCGCGCGGCGCGCCCGCACCAGGTCCGATCTTCCTGCGGGCTTTGCGCTCAGCCGGTCGGGCAAGCCGGCGCCGTCATCCGTCCGGTAGACGCTCACGCTCACCGGCCGCTTCCCGAGGGTGAGAAGACCGGGACGGAGCTGGCCGATCTCGGCGGCGACCACCTCGCCGCCATCGCTCGATGCCACCGCGACCGCCTGGACGCCGGACGCCGGGCCGATCAACACCCGGCTCGGCCACTGCGACGGGGAGACGCCTGACGCGGTCAGGAACTCGTAGCGCCGGGCATCGGCGTCCGTCTGGACCAGCGAGACCTTCGTGCGCCTCCATTCGGCGCGGGCCTCGCGGTCGGCGGTGTCGAGGAGGTCCGCCAGGCGCGTGTTGAAGCCGAGCCAGCGCACCGAGACCGTGCGGAGCCATGGCGACGGCAGCTCGTCGCAGAAGGCGGCAGGATCGCGCACGAACTTGCGGGCGCGCGAGCCGAACCTGGAGCGCCAGACGCTGGACGCGGTCATGCGCCGGGAGCGGGCGGAAAACGTCGCTCGGCACGCAACATGCCGATCAGCCGTTCGCGGGCGGCCGCGGCGAGGCGCAGCCTCTGGTCCGGGTCGCGCGCGAGCTCGACTATGGCCGCGGCCCAGGCGGCGGGCTCCATGGCCAGCAGCCGGCCGTCCTCGCCGTCGCGGACGAAACCGCGGTAGGCCGGGGCGTCGGCATAGAGGCCGGCGGCCCCCAGACGAGCGGCGTCGAAAGCCTTCACCGGCGCGCGGGCGTCATTGAGCGGCGAAGGAAACAGCGGCGCGAGGCTGATCGCCGCCCTCCGGCCGGACTGGGCCTTCAGGTAGTCCGGCCAAGTCAACTGCGGCGTGACCCGGACGTTCGGCATGCCGGCGGCCGCGCGCGACAGATTCGGGCCGCCGGTGATCTCGAAGACAATGTCCGGCGCCCGCGCGGCTGCCTCGCCCGCGACTTCCAGCACGAACCGCCGCTCCCGCTCGTGCACGTCGGTGCCGTGATAGACGACGATGCCAGGCGTCCCCGCGGAAGGTTCCGGCGGCTCGGCTTCCGGCAGGGGCCCCAGCACGCGGGGCCGCGCGGCCTCGTAGCGCTCCGCCAGGGCCTCTGTGGACGCCCAGACCTCGCCGCAGACCGCGCTCAGGCGATCCACGTGCGCGCCGAAGTGCAGGGCGACCTTGCCACGCGCCGCGGCGGGGATCTCCCGGGCCCGCATCATGGCGGGCATGTCGTCGTCCATGAAGAAGGCGGCCCGCGCCAGCCGCTCCCTCGCCGCCTCCAGGGCGTCGAGCCATCCGCCCGAGGCATAGCGGCAGAACACCACCATCAGGCTCCGTAGGTTCCTCTCGCCGAGCAGCTCCGAGGACGCCGGATCGCTCTCCAGGTCGGTCACTTCGGTGGGGACCCCCGCCGCCGCCAGCCGCGGCCGCAGGTAATAGTCGGTCGAAGCGTTTTCGCCGCGCTGGAGAACCAGAATGCCGTCCACGTCGCGTCGGTCATAGTGGGCGCGGGGGAGGACAATGCGGGGACGGGAGAGGGCCAGGCTCATGGCCCTCATTCCCAGCTCGCGCGCCTTGCGCGCCCGCGCCGAAAGGCCCAATGCTGACATATCTGGCCGAACCAAATTCTACGTCGCTTTGGGCTGATCCCCGACGGTCGGACGCCCGGATATCATACATGCTTCGCCTCGCCAGCCCTGCGCCAGAGCGCTCCGCAGACGACTCAAGGCGACCTCTGAGATTCGGCGTGCGCTCGATCGGCGTGGCCATGCGGGGCCCGAGGCTCGAGAAGTTCCTGGAAGGCCGCTACATCTTCGAGTTCCTTCCCCCCGGCGTCGCCCCGCACCGCGGCATCGACGGACTGGCCGGCTGGGGGATCAAGGGGACGGCCATGGGCGAGGCCGGACGGCGCGGCCTGCCCTATCTGGCGCTCGAAGACGGCTTCCTCTCGACCGCCGGCATGGGCGGCCGGGGCGATCCGAACCTGAGCCTCTCGGCCGACCGGCTGGGCATGCACTACGACGCCTCGCGACCCAGCGAGATCGAACAACTGATCCAGAACGGACCGCCGCTGACGGCCGCCGAACGGGGCGACGTTCGCCGGCTGGTCGAGCTGATGCGCGACTCCAACCTCGGCAAGTACAACGCCGCGCCCGATGTCTCGGGCGACGATCCGGCCCTGGCCCAGGGCCCGCCGGTGATCGTGGTGGACCAGATCCGGGGCGACAAGTCGGTGAAGGCCGGCGGTTGCGGCCCCGAGACCTTCGCCCGCATGCTCGACGCCGCCGTCGCAGAGAACCCCGGCGCCAAGGTGATTGCCCGGGTGCATCCGGTGGAGGGGCGTGGCTCGAGGCGCGGCCACCTGCGTCCCCTCGCCCGCGAACGCGGCATCGAGATCTACGACCGCAACGTCAGCTGGATGTCCCTGGCCCGCCGCGCCAGCCGCGTCTACGTCGCCACCAGCCTGGCGGGCCTGGAGGGTCTGATCGCCGGCGCGCCCGTCACCTGCTTCGGCCTGCCGATCTACGCCGGCTGGGGCCTGACGGACGACCGCCAGGCCTGTGAGCGTCGCACCGCCAGGCCGACCCTCGACGCCCTCATCGCGGCCATCTACCTGCGCTACCTGCGTTATCTGAGCCCGTTGGACGGCGAACCCTGCTCGGCCGTAGAGGTCGCCCGCCTGCTGGCCGCCCGCCGACGGCGCGACGCCGAAACCGAGGGACTGACCCACGTCCTGGGCGTGCACCGCTGGAAGGATTTCCACGTCGAGCCCTTCCTCAAGGGCCGGCGATCGCGCCTGACCTACACCATGGAAGCCGACGAGGCGCTGAAGCGGCAGCGCGAACAGGGCGGCCGCATCGTGGTCTGGGCCTCCCGCGAACCTCCCGATCTGGAGGCGCGCTGTATCGCCCAGGACGCCCAGCTGATCCGGATGGAGGACGGCTTCATCCGCTCGGTGGGCCTCGGCGCGAACCTTTCACCACCCTCCTCGCTCGTGCTCGACGGCCGCGGCATCTATTACGACCCCGGCCGCCCCAGCGACCTGGAGCACATCCTGCAGAAGGCCGACTTCCCGCCCGAGCTCACCGATCAGGCAGCCGCTCTGCGGGGCCTGATCATCAGATCAGGGCTAAGCAAGTACAACGTCGGCGGGCCAGAGGTCGCCGAGCTCTTCGCCGGCGCCGGCGACCGCCGCAGGGTGCTGGTTCCCGGCCAGGTGGCCAACGACGCCTCGGTCGTGCGGGGCGGCGGGGTGATTCGAGACAACCTGGCACTTCTGAAGGCGGCCAGGGCCGCCCGGCCGGACGCCTTCATCGTCTACAAGACCCATCCCGACGTCGAAGCGGGCCTTCGTCCCGGCGCCATTGATTCGGGCGAAACGCGCCAATTCGCCGACGCCATCGCCTACAAAGCCTCGATCGCGAGCCTCCTGGACCAGATTCACGAGGTGCATACGCTCACCTCGCTTGCAGGCTTCGAAGCCTTGATGAGAGAACTTCAGGTTGTGACTTATGGCTTGCCGTTCTATTCCGGCTGGGGGTTGACGGAGGATCGCGAGCGTTGCCAAAGGCGTACACGACGTCTGAAGCTGGACGAGCTGATCGCGGGCTCGCTCATTCTCTACCCACGGTACATCCATCGGCCGTCGCTGGCGCCTTGCGAGGCGGCAGACGTCGCCCGCCAACTGTCCTTTTCGCTTCTCGCCGCGGACCCACTCGGTCTATTACAGAGGCGTCGAACCAGGGTGTTGTTGAGCCAGTGGTTCGGGATGGGCCACGCTGGAAAAGGGGGATCGAGGGGTTGAGCGCGCGCCGAGGGGGCGTCAGGGAAGCGAGGGCGGGCCTAGGCCCGTTGCTGTGGCCTTCCGTGCTCCGTCGAGCGCGTCGGGCGGCAGCGCGGAGTTAAGCCATGACATCTGCGCTGCATGGCATCCCCGGTGACCGCAGCTTGGACGGCTACGCGCTTCGCCGTCGCCCCCGCGCCTATCGCCGCGCCACCCCTTTCGTCAGCCCTGCCCGCGAGCGGCATTTCCTTTTCCTGCGAGGCCCCTTCGGCGCGTTCTTCGCGGCGGTGGCCGACGAGCTTGGACGGTCGGGCTTCCGGGTCAGCAAGATCGTGTTCGACGGCGGCGACCTGTCCGACTGGGGCTATTTCCGCGACCACGTGGCCTATCGCGACCGCGAGGAGGCCTGGCCGATCTGGATCGACCGGCACCTGGGCGACAACCGCATCACCGATCTGGTGGTCTTCAACGACTGCCTCGAGGTTCACATGGCCGCCATCGCCGCCGCCAAGCGGCGCGGGCTTCGGGTGCATGTCTTCGAGGAAGGCTATTTCCGTCCTCGCTGGATCACCCTCGAATCGGATGGGGTGAACGCCTATTCGCCGTGTCCCCGCGATCCCAGCTTCTATCGCGACCACGGCCAGCCCACCTCCAAGGTGAGCATCGGCGACGCCGACGTCGGCCGCTCGACCAAGTGGCTGATCCTCAGAGCCATCGCCCACTATGTGAACAAGGTCTTCCTGTCGTTCGCCTTCCCGCGGCGGCGCAACCCCTTCGCCCTGCCCGTCTTCGACCAGATCGTCGGGTCCGTGGCGCGCTATACGAAGAACCAGTTCACCCGCAAGACCGTGATGCAGAAGGCGGCCGAACTGGTCGCCTCTTCGGAGCCCTACTTCATCGCGCTCCTGCAACGGGCCGGCGACAGCCAGTTGTGGCAGCACTCGAGCTATACCAACGAGTCCTTCGTGGCCGAGGTGATCTCCAGCTTCTCGCGCCACGCGCCGCCGAACGCCCGGCTGGTGTTCAAGCTGCACCCGCTGGACCCGGGCCTGGTCAATTACGAGCGCGTGGTCACCGAGCTCGCGGCCGAGCACGGCGTCTCGGACCGGGTGCTTTTCCTCGACGGCGGCAACCTCAACGCCCTGGCGCACGGGGCCCGCGGAGCGGTGACCATCAACTCCACGGCGGGCCTGGCCACCATCGGCTTCGGTTGCCCGACCAAGGTTCTGGGCCGCGCCGTCTACGACATCGAGGGCCTGACCGACCGTAAGCCGCTGAACCAGTTCTGGAACGATTCCGAGCCGCCGGATGCGGACCTGTTCCTGCGTTTCCGCCACGTGATGATGGAGCGCACCCAGATCAACGGCGCCTTCTACACACCGCCTGGCCTGCGTATGGCCGCGGCGTCAGCGGCCCAGCGCCTCGGCGCGATTTCCTAGGCGGGCGGGGGCCCGGCCCCGCCGCCGGACGAGGGCCCGATGTCGAGTGCAACCTCCAAGCCAGCATCCGGGCCGGATTCGGCGGCCTTCGGCGCGCCCTCTGTCCTGACCCCCGATGCCGTCTGGCGCAAGGCGCCGGCCCGGCGGGTCGCCTTCCTGGTCGACAGCGCCGCCTATTTCGCCGCCGCCCTCTCGGCCATCCGCAAGGCCCGCCGTTCGATCATCCTGCTCGGCTGGAGCTTCGATCCCCGCACGCGCCTGCAGCCCGGGCCGCACGAGGTGGCCGGCGCCGCCGACGAGATCGGCAATGTGCTGAAGTCCCTGGCCGAGCGCAGGCCAGAGCTCGACGTGCGGGTGCTGGTCTGGAAAAGCGCCCTGCCGATCAGCGCCTCGCAGCATTTCTTCCCGCACCGATCCAAGGCCTGGTTCCGCGGGACCCCGGTGCGCTTCCGGCTGGACGCCAGCGTCCCCTACGGCGCCTGCCACCACCAGAAGGTGCTGGTGATCGACGACCTCGTGGCCTTCGTCGGCGGGGCCGACTTCGCGCCCGACCGCTGGGACACCCCGGCCCACCTCGACGACGAGCCCCGGCGGATCATGCCTGGCGGCGCGCGCCCGCCCGCGCGGCATGAGGTGATGATGATGGTCGACGGCGAGGCGGCCAAGGCGCTGGGCGAGCTCGCCCGCAGCCGCTGGCTACGCGCCGCCGGCGCCGCCCCTCCCGCGCCGCCCGAGGGTCTCTCTCACGATCCCTGGCCGTCCTGGCTGCCGCCGGACCTCGAGGACACGGAAGTCGCCTTCGCCCGCACCTTTCCGGCATGGCGCCAGTTCAAGGAGATCAACGAGATCGAGAAGCTGCACCTGGCCTCGATCCGCTCCGCGCGGCGCTCGATCTACCTCGAGAACCAGTACTTCACCT